>NZ_MNRT01000023.1:0-78891 GCF_001916075.1 Clostridium sp. 29_15 | reverse complement strand
GCATTAAAATATGAATTTCCTTTCATATCATTAATTAATGTATGTAAATTTGTATAAAAATATCTAGCGTCATAACTATAATATTTTACACCTTCACTTAAATAACTTGGTGCTACACCAACTGTTCTAAAACTCCCTGAAGTTCCACTTTTTGCAGTTATATCTGTAGTAATATAATGTTGAAGTTGTCCATTGTTTACAGTATAATAACTAGGATTAGTTACTTGATTCATTGGAACTATTACCGCGTCATATGTACCAGTATTAGTATCCTTTTTAGTCCAACCCTTATATCCATTAACCATTACCCTAACAGCATTACCATTATCCTCTAAAATAGGAGCATCATCAACATAATTATGATTAATATAATTGGTTACCCCCGAAAGATTAGAGTTTTGATATAATAAAGTAACGTTAGAATTATCAACCTTTCCATTTGTATGCTTAAAAAATCTTGCCATAGCATTTGTAGAATATACTACAACACCATAATTATCAATTACACATGGAATTGCCTCATCACTTTCATATTCATTTAATGCAATACTCATTGCCTCACCAATAGTATCTGCACTTTCTATATACTTAAAACTTCCATCTGAATATGCTTCTACAATTTCATAATTAGCATCAGTTTTCTTAACTAAATACTCAAAATTTAATGCATTTTCATAGTTAGCTTTAAATTCTTCTTGCTCAAGCTGTTCAATTAATGCATCATCATAAATTGCTACTTCTTTACTTGTTTCAATTGTACCATCTGTATACTCACCAACAAGTATAACTTCATCACCTTCAGCTTTAACATGATATTCTACATCTTCTGCGGCAATATAAATATCATCATCAACTATTGATTCACGTGTAGTTCTTGATCTCTCACTAGCAACTAATTGAATATCACTTTCAAAATCATTTAATTCCTTTGGATTCTTCTTTACTTTTTCATAAATATTATTATCAATAGATTTAGAAATTTCCTTCTTTTTTTGGGCTTCATCATTTGAAATATCAGACTCATTATTAATATTTAAATCTTCAGTGACTTCTTCTAAAGCTTCAATATCTTCTTGATTTCCCACATTATTTTCTACATTTTCACTGATAATATTTTCCATATCTTCTTCAGTATTTTCTTCCGATAAATTTTCTTCTATTATTTCATTAGAATTACTATTTTCATCCAAAACTTTAACACTCTCTATATTATTAAGAGCATAACTTGCTGTAGATGGCACCACTATATTAGTTAATGCAAATAATGTAGTCATCATTAAAGCTATCTTCTTCAAATTATCCCTCCTTTCGTTAAATTATTTAATTAACAGACAATTATAAATATACCATAAAATGTCCAATTGGTGAATATAATTTTAAAATAATATAAGCTTATTTAATATAATATTAAACTGTTACTGTTATTTTTATAAAATCAAATTCTTGACTTACATCTATTTTTAATTCATTAATATCTTTTGTATAAATATCTTTTTCTTCAGTAAAATAATTTCCAATTGCTTCATTTATATCTTTTATATATTTACTATCATTTAATACTTCAATTAAAATATTACTAAATATGCTTCCACTAATATCATACTTTCCATCATTTAATATAGTTGTTAATCTTACAGAAGAACTTATGACAATTTTATTATTTTCATTAAGTTTATATACTATATTTTCTCCTAATCCATTTTCTGCTTCAATTTCTCTATAATTAGAATTTTTTATAGTCATCTTTTTATTTTCAATTAAATCTTTTATTATATTATATTTATCATTATATTTTTTTTCTTTTTCATTTATATTATCATCAATACTGTTACTATCTATTTTATTTTCTTCTACATTTTCCTTGCTTTCATTATTTACTTCTTCTTTATTCTTTTCTTCCTTATTTTCCTCTTTTTGAGATACTTCTTTATCTGCTGATACTGAATTATCTTCTACAGTTTTATCTATACTACTTTCACTTTTATTTGTTTCATTAGAACAAGATACCAATGTAAATATTGATACAATTATTAAAAATATAATAAATTTTTTCTTCATTTTACTTCACCTCTTAATCTATTATCGATTTATTTTTACTAAACTAAAATTGTTTTAATTTAAATTTCTATATACTATATAAAACAAAAAAAGAGCTAACAATAGTTAACTCCTTATATAGCACCCTCACCTTTTAATACTGAAATTGCTGTTTGAAATAAAATTTTTACATCAAGATAAAATGACATATTATCAATATAATACATATCCATTTCAACACGTTCTTCATATGTAGTATCACTTCTACCATTTGCCTGCCAATATCCTGCTAATCCTGGTACAACTGAAAATAACTTCTCTGCCTTATTTCCATATTTCGATATTTCTTTTTCTACAATTGGTCTTGGTCCAATAATAGTCATATCACCTTTTAATATATTAAATAATTGTGGTAGTTCATCTAAACTTGTCTTTCTTAAAAAACCTCCAAGTTTTGTTACTCTTGGATCATTATCTAGTTTAAAATTCTTATAATACTCTTCTTTTTGCTCAGAAGTGAAACTTTCAAAAATTTCATTTGCATTTGAATACATAGTTCTAAATTTATAAACTTTTATATCCTTTCCACCTTTACCTTTTCTTGTATGTCCAAAAACAATTTTTCCTGGTGAATCAAATTTAATTAAAATTGCAATAATAATATATATGGGACTTAATAATATTATGCCAATTAAAGAACCTATTATGTCAATTAACCTTTTTATTGCTAAATATACTTTTTTCCTCACTGAATTAGCCATAAAATTCCTCCCTAAATTCTTCCTACGCTTAAACGCTACTCAAAATAACATATATATTATATTATTAATTCTTCTTGTAATAAAGAAAAATATTATTTTTAAGAAAATATTAATATTTATATTGAAAAAAAGAACTAATGTAAAATAGTCATAAATACTTATATCATATTATATATCACATATAGAAATAATTTCTTCTATTCTATTTATAAAAGTATGATTTTGGGAAATATATTCATATCCTTTATCTATAATGCACTCTCTATCTTGTTCATGGTTTAAATAAAATCTAATTTTATTTATTAAATCATCTGTATCTTTATAAATAACAGTATAATCATTAAAATTCTTTTGTATATATTCTATATTATCTACTAATTCGAAAGATTTTGTACCTATTATTTCAAAAAATCTCGGATTACATCCTTCTTTAGATTGTTTATTATGTATATTAATACATATCTTTGATCTAGAATATAAATTACTTACTTCTTTAGGTGATAAAAATCTATTTTTGAAATATTTTCTATATCCTTTTAAGTAATATTTAATATATCTCTTTGGCTTACTAGGCATTAAATACTTACCATAAATTTCAATATTACAATATTTAAATTCCTCTATTATTTTTTCAAATAATATTACTCTATGCTCATAGTTTGCAAAACTACCTACAAAAGAAATATCTATACTTCTTTTAATTCCTTTAACATCATAAACAAAATTATCATAACATAGAGGAAGAAAATAGCTATCTATATTCTTTGTTTCTTGCAACTTTTTTATATCGGTTTTTTCAAACATAAATCTAAAATCATATAATTCTAAAGTATCCATTGATTGACTCTCTCTATATACAGAGTCCATCATCCACATTATCAGTTTACATCCTTTTTTCTTAATATATTCTAAAGTTTCTCTAGTAATATAGCTCCCTTTAATTACAACTATATTTTTTATATTATTCTTATCAACAAAATCAATTATTTCCTGATTAACTTTTTTACCATATTCATTTACATAATATTCTCTTTTAGCTTTAAGTAAAAATTTATCTACAAGTTTATTCCCTGTAACTGGAATATTTTCTTCTTCAAAATTTATTATATTAGTTTTAAAGCCTTTAACTTGAAAAGCTTTAGCAACACTTTCATTATAACCATAAAAATTAGGTCCTACAATTAAAACTTCTTTTTTGCTCATTTCTTACCTTTCTAAAAAACATATTTATTTTATTCATACATTTTTGCAAGTATCTTATACCAAGCTGTGCACATGGCATTCCTTCTTGCATATTTAGATATAATTTTGGAATATGCAAAAATTATTTTTCGCTCTAATGCTTTACCATTTTTTCTTTTATTATCAGCTGTAGATTTTAATTGCTCCGACTTATCAAAGTTTCTTATTTCTTTTTTTGATATCTTATCTTCAGAATACAACCCATCTATAGAGTAACTATCTTTTCCGCACTTCAGTCTTTCCTTATATAATTTTTTTAAATAAAAAGCATTATATATCTGTGCTAATGTTTTATCTCTTGAAATACTATTCTTTCTTATTCTATATTGTAATAATGATTCCGATAAATTACTAACTTTATATCCAGCGGCAACAACACGGCAAATAAAATCATAATCCTCAGCAAATAAAATTTCTCTATACCCATTTACTTTTTGCAAAATACTTTTTCTAAAGAAAAATGTTGGATGTATAACAACATTAGTATATTTTAAATAATCTTTAATTTTATCACTATTCTTTACAACAAAAGTATTTTTCTGAATTATACAATTATTTTCATCAATGAAGTCAACACTGGTTCCAATTAAGTCTATGTCCTTATTATCTTCCATAAACTCATATTGTTTTTTTAATCGATCAACATTTGCAATATCATCAGCATCCATTCTAGCTATGTACTTACCTTTTGCATATTCTAAGCCTTTATTTAAACTTTTTACTAATCCTAAATTCTTTTCATTCTTTATGTAGACTATTCTATTATCTTTATTACAATATTCATTTATTATTCCTTCTAATAAAGTATTATTAGGATTATCTAATATAAGAATAAATTCAAAGTTTTCATAGCTTTGATTTATAATTGATTCCACAGCTTCCCTAAACCAGCGCTCTTCCTCATTATACGCTGATAATATAACAGATACATCTATTTCTTTCATATAATTCACCACCTTAAAAAGCTTATATAGGGACTACCCAACGGTAAGTCCCTTTAATCTTGATGAAAATGCAATATATCCTTTTCTTATTTTTTCTTTATTAAATGTACATATTCCTATAATAGTATTTAATACATGGAATACCTCTGCTTTAATAAAAAGAATACATATATTAAAGTCAAAGTTAAATTTACAAAAAGCTCCAAAACCCAAGCCATAACTTTTAACTTTTCCTTCATTCATATTTGTATCTGAACTGTAATGAGGATGATATATCTGCACTTCTGGTTTATATACTATATTCTTACTACTCTTTAAAGCTCTATAAAGTATATCACTATCTTCACATGAGCCTAAATAATTACCTGCACCTAACTTTTCATTAAATCTTAAAGAAGAACCATTTCTATAAAACATAGTTACTGATGAACATTTAGTATAAAAATTAGATTTACTGATTTTTATTTCTTCTTTAGGCCACTTTCTTAATGAATCTGAACCATCTCTTTCAACTATTCTTCCCATAACTACGTCAATTTCCGAATTAGATTCAAAAATATTACTTATAATATTCAATGTATCTGGTAGATATTCACAGTCATCATCTGGAAAAGCAACTATTCCTTCATGACTCTCTTCTAAACCAATATTTCTATTTTTAGCTAATCCTTTAACTGTTGATTTAATATGCTTAATATTTAAATCATTATGTCTTTCTATTATATGATTTAAATCAATCTTATCATTTTGATCAACTATAATTACTTCAACTAAAGATAAATCATAATTTGATTTTTTAAGACTATTAAGAAAGCTTTCTACCTCTCTTTCTCTTCCATAAGTCGCCATAATTAAAGAAAATCTCTTCATCTCTTTCACCACTGTTTTCCTCTATATTTTCTTTTCCAAATCTCCAATACAATCCTATAAGAATCCATAATGGATAATATATATATGTGTCAATATTAAAGCATGCTAATAAAACACCTGCTACACTTGACATTAAAATCAAAGTTTTAATATCGTTATACTTAATATATCTAATTAATAAGGATATACCAATATATGCCCATAATGCTACCCAAATTAAAAAGCATATTATTCCATTTTCAGCATATATTCTAGCATGTAATGCAAATACAGTAGGCCAATATTGAGTTTGATTTGGATCTAACCATCTAGTAACTTCACTTGATCTATAATCATCTGATTCAACATTATCTGTAGCATAAAAAGCATATTGTCCTACACCTACACCTGTTAATAAGTGTTGATTTCCTATTCTGAAAGCAGCTTTCATCATTGAAAACCTAGCTACATTAGACATATTATTTTCATCATTTAAGGACTCTACTACTGCTCCAACAGTTGCATTTGATGCAGTATTTTCATATTTCACATCTTCATTGAATCCAACTTTATTAACTATGTTAGATGTTAAAAATACCAATGGGAATAAAAGAACTGTTATAATCTTTTTCTTCCAATTACCTTTCATGATAATTATTCCAATTGAAAAAATAATAAATTCTAACCAAAAAATAAGTAATCCCATTCTTGATTTTGATAATAAAACTAAAGCTATAAAATATAGTGCATATACAACTGCTATTCCTTTTTTCCAATATTCCTTTTCCGTATAAATATAACTTAAAATCCATGGAAGAACAAATGCTGCATACATACCAAAATAAGATGCTTCTCCACAAACTGTTCTTATACCTCTAGGATATAATTCTCCTCTAGCATATAGTTGAATTACATTTGATACTGCTTTTAATATTTCACTGGTGTCTATAATATTTAACATATTAAGCATTTCAAGAAATCCGTAGGCACTTGCTATTATAGTAGAAAATAAAATCCATCTTCTTATAGTCCATAATATTATTTTAGTTTTTCTTAAAAAATAATAAAAACAATAACTAGTTATAGCTCCAAAAACAAGCATTGGATATTGAAATACAAATCTTCTTATTCCTGTTTTCCCTTTAAATGAATTTGTCATTATATCACTAATGTTAAGTACTGAAAATATAAAACATAAAATTACAAAAGTTATTAATATATAAATACTTTTATCTTTAACTTTAACAACCTTCGATTCCTTTAATATATAAATAGCCATAATTGTCATCAATATCAACATAGGATAAGATGTAGCACTAAATGATAATTCTTTTAATATATTATTTAGATATGGTAAATTATTAAAAGGAATTAAAAGTATAGCTAAAGCCATTAGTACATATACTAATTTATAAATCTCATTTTTCTCTTCTATCATAATTTATACTCCTAATTAACCTACCTCTACTTATACTTATTATATTTATTTGTACATTTTATTGTAATAATTTTGATATTCTCCAGATGTAACATTCTTCATCCATTCTTGGTTATCTAAGTACCATTGAATAGTCTTCTTTATACCAACTTCAAAAGCAGTTTCTGGATACCATCCTAATTCTTCTTTTATCTTTGTTGGGTCAATTCCGTATCTTCTATCGTGACCTTTTCTATCTTCAACATGCTTAATTAATGTTTCTGTTATTTCCTTATCAACATTTTCATTTAAGTATTCAATAACTGTCTTAACTATTTGGATATTAGTTCTTTCGTTGTGTCCTCCAACGTTGTAAACTTCTCCTACTCTTCCGTTGTTTATTACCATATCAATTGCTTTAGCATGATCTTCAACGAATAACCAGTCTCTTATATTCATTCCATCACCGTATACTGGTAAATCTTTGTGATCTAAGCAGTTATTAATTAATAATGGTATTAACTTTTCTGGGAATTGGAATGGACCATAGTTATTTGAACATCTTGTTATATTCATTGGCATTTTATATGTATCATGATATGCCTTAACCATTAGATCTGATCCTGCCTTACTTGATGAATATGGACTATGTGGATCAAGCGGCGTTGTTTCCATGAAATATCCTGTTTCTCCTAGTGAACCATAAACTTCATCAGTTGAAACATGTAAGAACTTAACTCCTTCTTTGTAAGTTCCATCTTCATTTTCCCATGCATTTCTTGCACAATTTAAAAGATTAACTGTTCCCATTACATTTGTCTTAGCAAATACTTCTGGCTCTCTTATACTTCTATCAACATGTGATTCTGCTGCAAAATGAGCTACATAGTTTATTTCATACTTTTCAAATAATGATGATACTAATTCTGCATCACAAATATCTCCGTGCACAAATATATGTCTAGGGTCATCTTGGATTGACTTTAAATTTTCTAAATTTCCTGCATAAGTTAACTTATCTAAGTTTATTATTCTTATGTTTTGGTATTTTTTTAGCATATATAATACAAAATTTGAACCTATAAATCCTGCTCCACCTGTCACTAAATATGTTTTCATTTCACTATTCTCCCTTATTCTTAATATTTTCCATGAAAGTTTCTAGTTCTTCTTCCCAATTTCTCATGTCATCACCAACTGTACATCTAAGCATCATATTATCAAGTGATGAATAAGTTGGTCTTTTAGCTATTTTCTTATTAAGACCTTTTATATAATCCTCAGTTGAAATAGGATTAACAACACAGTTTAATCCTGCAAGTTCCATAATTCTCTTAGCGAAATCATACCATGTACATTCACCTTTTGCTGTACAGTGGTATACACCATATTCTTCCGTTTCAATAAGTTTTAAAATATGATATGCTAAATCATTTGCAGATGTTGGATTACCTTTTTGATCATTAACAACAGTTATTGAATCTTTATCTTTTCCAAGTCTCATCATAGTGTATACAAAGTTATTTCCTTCATATCCATAAAGCCATGCTGTTCTTACTATATAATACTTAGACGAAAACTCTCTTACATAGTTTTCACCTTGTAATTTAGTCGTTCCATAAACACTTTGTGGCTCTACCTTATCATATTCTCTTAATTGAGTTTCCCTTAGCTTACCATCAAAAACATAATCAGTAGATACATTTACAAGCTTAGAACCTAACTCTTCACAAACCATAGCTAAGTTTCTTGGTCCTATTGCATTTACCTTAAATGCTGCATCATAATTTTCTTCACAACCATCAACATTAGTAAATGCTGCACAGTTTATTACTACATCTGGTTTAATATCATTTAAATAAGCTCTCACATTATCAAGCTTTGTTATATCTAAAACATCAACATCTGCTGCAAAAACCTCAGATGAAGCTACACTTTTAGATATTTCTCCAATTTCTGATTTACCTGTTCTTATTATCTTTTGAAGTTCTTTTCCAAGTTGCCCATTAGCACCTGTTATAACTATTTTCATAACTTTTCCTCCATACCTCTCATTATTTTTAATATACAAAAGGAAGGTCTTGTTCTTTTAATTGTTTATGATTTTTATCTTTTTCTGACAATAATATGTCCAAACCTTCTATTGGCCACTGTATGTTAATATTTTTATCATTCCACGGAATTCCACCATCATATTCTGGAGCATAAAAATCAGTGCACTTGTAATTAAAAGTTGCAACATCTGATAAAACTACAAACCCGTGAGCAAATCCTTCCGGAACATAAAATTGTCTTTTATTCTCAGCTGATAAATACACACCTTCCCATTGACCATAAGTAGGTGAACCCTTTCTTAAATCTACAGCAACATCCCAAACTTCTCCTTCAGTACATCTTACTAACTTACCTTGAGTATGCTTCGTTTGGAAGTGTAATCCTCTAAGTACTCCCTTACTTGATCTTGATTCATTATCTTGTACAAAGTTCATAGTTAGACCTGCTTTTTCAAAATCCTTCTTACTATAACTTTCCATAAAGTAACCTCTATTATCACCAAATACCTTTGGCTCTATAATATAAAGATCCGGAATCTTTGTTTCTATAAATCTAAAATTACCCATTTAATATCACTTTCCTTTTCTTAATAAATAAGGAAATGCATTGTATACTAAAACAACTGCAATAATTCCTAATGCCTTCATTGATATTTATTTCACTATTTTTTTAATTAAATCCATAATTATCTTATACCACTTAATTACTATTCAATTATATCCATAAGATATTTACCATATCCAGTTTTCATAAGCGGCTTTGCTAACTCTATAACTTGTTCTTTAGATATCCATCCCTGTCTATATGATATTTCTTCTAAGCAAGCTATGTAAGTTCCTTGTGTAGTTTGCACTGCTTCAACAAAATTTGATGCCTTTAGCATAGATGTGTGAGTTCCTGTATCAAGCCATGCCATTCCTCTACCTAATAACTCTACTGTTAAAGTTCCTTCTTCCATATATACTTTGTTTAAATCAGTTATTTCTAATTCTCCTCTTTCAGAAGGCTTTATATTCTTAGCTTTTTCCACTACTGAGTTATCATAGAAGTAAAGCCCTGGTACTGCATATTTTGATTTTGGATGCTCTGGCTTTTCTTCTAATGAAGTAACCTTACCTTTTTCATCAAAACCAACCACGCCAAATGCTCTTGGATCCTGAACATAATATCCAAAAACAGTTGCTCCTTTTTCCAGTTTTGCTGCATTCTCTAAATGACTTGTGAAGCTTTGTCCATAGAAAATATTATCTCCTAATATCATTGCCACTGAATCGTCGCCAATGAATTCTTCTCCTATGATAAATGCTTCTGCTAATCCATTTGGATGTTCTTGTACTGCATATTCTATATTTAATCCAAATTCACTTCCATCTTTAAATAATTCTTTGAAATTAATAATATCTCTTGGTGTTGATATTATTAATATATCCCTTATTCCTGCAAGCATTAAAACTGACATTGGATAATAAATCATCGGCTTATCATATATCGGAACCATTTGCTTTGACATTGCTTTTGTTACCGGATATAGTCTTGTTCCAGATCCACCTGCTAATATAATCCCCTTCATATCTTTTACCTACCTTTTCTTATTTAAATTGTTTTCTACTCTATTCCAATAACCTATATTACCAGAATACTTCTTCACTTTCTCTAGTGGAAGCTTTTTATATCTTTTTCCAACTCTATCTCCTAAAAATCTAGCAGCAAAATTTGGTATTATATTGAAAAATGCTTTAAAATTCTTATCTTTTAGAGATTCAACTGCTACTACTTTTAGTAATTTAAATGCACTACCACTGGCTCCATATTGAGTAAGGTATGCATTATCACTTAAAAACGCTCCTTGATCAAAGTAACGTTTAAATAATTCATTAAATTTATAATCATGTGAATGAATAACTTCTGCTTCAGAATTGTACATTATTTTATAACCGTTATTTATAAGTTTATATGCAAGATACATATCTTCATTAGTCAATAAATCTTTTCCATCATAACCATTTAACTTAACATATATATCTCTTTTAACGGCAGAAGCTGCATCTGAGAAAAAGAAAGTAACTATTCCTAATCTTTCTGTATCCTTCTTAGATACAATTCTAGATTCCTTAGGATAATTATTTATTCTTGTGTATTTTTCAATAGACTGATTATCACATATTTGTCTTGAAAATGCCGCCTCACATTTCCCTTCATAAATAGGTTTGCATAATTTATATAACCACTTTTTATCTTTAATAATAATATCTTGAGTTATAAACACAATAATATCACTATCACTTTCCATTGCTGCTTTTTCTCTTGTCAAACTATGTGAAAAATCACTTATAGATATGATTGTTAATTCTGCTTTTTCTAAGTCATTTACTATTTTATCTACTCCATCACCTGTATCAGTTAATATATATTTAATTACTTTCAAATCTATATCTTCCTGCATAAGTAATGATTTATGTAATGAATTAATATATTGCTTTGATTTATATAAGGGACATATTACTGTTACTGACATAATAATCCTCCATTTTAACTTTCAATTTATACTGCGCCTTCTTTTTTAATAACAGATATAACTGTTTTAAACATAATTTTAATATCAAGTAATATTGATTTATTATCAATATAATACATATCCATCTCAATTCTTTCATCATAAGAAGTATCACTTCTTCCATGTGCCTGCCAATATCCTGTTACCCCTGGAATCACTGAAAAAAGCTTATCTGCATATTGTCCATATTTGCATATCTCTTTTTCTACAATAGGACGAGGACCAACTAAGCTTAAGTCTCCTTTTAAAACATTTGCTAATTGTGGTATTTCATCTAGGCTTGTTCTTCTTAGAAAATCTCCAATCTTTGTTACTCTTGGATCGTTATCTAATTTAAAATTTTTATAATACTCCTCTTTTTGCTCATCTGAAAAAGACTCAAAAATCTCATCTGAATTAGAATACATAGTCCTAAACTTATATATTTTTATATCATTTCTATTCTTACCTTTCCTAGTATGTGCATAAAATACCGGACCTTTAGAATCCAGTTTAACTAAGATAGCTAAAATTAAGAATACAGGAATCAATAAAATTAATCCTATGAAAGATAAAACCAAATCCATAATCTTCTTTGTAATTGAATATAAGCTTACCTTTTCATTATCTACAATATCTGTAGAAACTACATTATTCATATTATAACCCTCACTTAAAAGATTTATTATTGTTTTCTTTATTTGCAACGTTGCATTAAAGTTTTCCTCTATATTTAACAAACAACATACGTTCTAAAAAACAACTATATTATAAAAACCACACCTAATATTGTTAGTGTAGTTTATACTTACTAATATTTCAAATTATAACTGTTAAGGCTATCCATTATGATACTATAATAGCTATGTTTTTGTCAATTAAATGTCGTTGGAATCGTTTTCTTTATGGCATGTAACTTTTTTATTAATTTTGTTTATTTTAACTATATAACAATAATTTAACTATTTATTTAATGTATTATTAATTATATAATACTGGAGATACTTATACAATAATATATGTTGCCAAAAATATAACTGCACTTAGAGAAACTTTTTAATACAGATATAAAAAAAGAGCCCACTTAGGCCTCTTTTTTTATACTTTAGCTATCATTTACTAAATACCCATAGCTTATTAACTATATAATTTATAATCATCACTATTGCTGTTGTTGTAACCAACCCTATAAATTTATTTAAATTACATAAATCAACTAATACATATAATATTCCTGTATTTAATCCAAGTCCAATAAGATTTAAAATAATAAACTTTATTGTTGTCTCTGTTGATGCCTTATCCTTATATTTAAATACCCATAAAGTATTCCATAAATAACTATTAACAGTACCTAAAATATATGCAATAATGTTGGCTAGTATATAATACATACCAAGTGCATTTAGAATAAAAAATATTATCCAATTTACTAATGTATTTATTACTCCAACCATGCCAAATTTTATAAATCTAATTACACCATCATTTATAAATTTCATGATCTTCTCCTCCCACTAAAGAATACAATCCTCCTATAGCAGCAAACATCATCATCGGCAAAATACAAACTAAATATCTTGACCTTGCTTCCCAAATAACTAAAAATAAAAATACTCCAAATATAGCTATTTGCACACATTGCACAATTTTATGCTTATCTCTATATTTAAATGCTGCAATTGAAGAAATAAATATAAGGGCTATAAGTGCTAAATTACTCATTTGAGCAATATAAATAATTATATTATTCTTTTCCCCAATTACATATTCCTCTACTTTATTATCTTCTAATGGCTGTCTACATAATTTATTAATAGAATAATATGTTCCATCATTCCAAGTAAACTTTATTTTTTTATCTAAAAATTCTAAATATCCCTTAAATCCATAATCTCTAAGTCTATTTTCAATTTCTTCTATATTAGCCTTCTTAGCTTTTTCTTTATCTTTAAAAGAAGAGGTAAAATCTACATCTTCTTTATTATAACCGCCATCACCTTTAAGTCCCATCATTATCCAATGAGTCATAGGAAGTCCTGCTTCACTATATTTTATAGGCATTACATAACTTGCAATAGCCTTATATCCTGAAAATATAACTAAAAATGAAATCAAAATTATTAAATTACTAACCAAACCTTTTATTATTTTGTTAGTGCATAATATATATATAATTATAGCAACTACCACAATAATTATATTAGTTTTTAATATAACACCTAATGCCCCAAACACACCTATACCTATTAAATTCCAAATCTCATAATATGATTTACTTTCATTATAATTATATAAAAATAATAATATTGCTACTGGAAATATCATAGTTGTTGTATCTGTATAAAGTATTGGAGAATAAGCAAATAATGGAATTATAAAAATAGATAAAAAACTAAATAATGTTGCCATTTTTAAATTAAATACTTTCTTAACTAAAATATATGTTAGCACTAAAGCTCCATCTATCATTATTATATTAAAAATGCTCCCCACAATAAGATAAACTATTTCATTTGTTGTAAATAAACTTATACATTTAAATAATGCTGTATACATAAGAAGTGCACCAATATTATTGGGATAAAAATTATAATAATATTCTGGTAATTCAAATACTGAATTAGCTATTCTATGAGCGTCATAAAATATAACTCCAAAATCCCAACTTGGTTTAACTCTGCAATATATAACAAAAATAACTTGTAAAATTAATAATATTATCCCAAATAAAATACTAATTTTAATCAATTTTTTATCATCTAACTTATCAAATGTATGTTTTAATATTAATAATATAGCTAATATAATTATAGCCCCTAATACTACTATTAATTTATTCATAGGAAATAATCTTCCATAATTTGATGTAATGTTAATAAATAGTAAATATAAACTTACTATTGTAAAAACACATGCAAATATTTTTAATAAAATATTTCCTATACTATTTAACTTCATATTAAAATCCTCCTAAATCTATAATTAATTTTTTATAAACTTATCTATTATAAATTTAGGTCTCTTTTTAGTTTCAATATAAATTTTACCTATGTACTCCCCTATTATTCCTAAGCATAAGAGTTGAATTCCACCTAACATCCATATTGATACAACAATTGTTGCCCACCCTTCAACTGTTTTGCCAAGACACCATAAAGTTATAAAATATATTAAAAATAATAAACTTGTTGTAAACATTATCATACCTAAATTTAATATCAATTTTATAGGTTTTACACTAAAAGATGTTATACCTTCAAAAGCAAAAGAAAGCATCTTTTTAAGTGGATACTTAGACTCTCCTGCAAACCTTTCACTTCTCTCGTATAAAACCACATCACTTCTATATCCTATAAGAGGCACTATTCCTCTTAAAAATAAATTTACTTCCTCAAATTCTCCTAAAGCTTCCAAAGCTCTCTTACTCATTAATCTATAATCCGCATGATTATAAACTATGTCAACTCCTAAAAGTTTCATTACTTTATAAAATCCTTGTGCAGTAGTTCTTTTAAATACAGTATCTGTTTTTCTATCACTTCTAACACCATAAACTACATCACACCCATCAATAAATCTATCAATAAATTTATCAATTACATTAACATCATCTTGTAAATCTGCATCTAAAGAGATTGCTGCATCACAATAATCCTTAACAGTCATTAATCCTGCTAATAAAGCATTTTGATGGCCTCTATTTCTTGATAATTTAATCCCTGCAAATAATTCATCACTTTCTTTAAGTTCTTCAATAATACTCCAAGTATTATCTTTACTACCATCATCAACAAAAGTTATTCTACTATCTTTGCTTATTTTATTTTCACTAATAAGCTGATTCATTTTAATTTTTAATCTAGCAGATGTTTCGTGAAGCACTGCCTCTTCATTATAACAAGGTAAAACTAAATATATAGTTTTCATTAAATTTTCTCTCCTTTATATTAATTTATAAAATTAATTCTTTTACAACTTATAAAATTATATCATAAATAATTAATTCTCTAAAAAACTTTAAAAAAGAACTCTAATAGAGTTCTTCCCCCTATTTCAAGTTCTTTAATATTTCAACACATTCTTTACCAGTATTTTGCCAACTTAAAGTATTTAAATATTCCTTTGAAACTTTATTTATTTCTTTTAATAAATTTGGATTATTAATTGCATTTTTAAACATTTCATAAAACTCATTATAATCAAATGATGTAACTAAAGCTGAACCTTTAGGGAAGAAATAATTAAATGTTCCCTCCTTAAATTCAAATATAGGTAATCCTGTAGCTAACATTTCATATGGTACTAAAGATATATTTGTTAACGATCCAACCATCCCAAAATCTGAATTATTATATAACTCTAACAATTCCTCTTTAGTAAGCTTTCCTATATTTTTTCCTCCATCACATTTAAAGTCAGTAGATTCACCATAATATTTAACATTTAAAGTTATACCATCTTTCAATAAGTCGCCCTGCAACTTTTTAACCATATGTTGACATATATATGGTGCTCTTTTTCCAGTATCTTTAACATAAACAGCCATATTGAATTCTTTTTTATTAGGATACTCATCAAAATTTCTACCTTTATCATAATATTCTTTTCCCTCATAAGGGAAAGTAATTACATCTATTGGTGAAATTATTGAGCATTCTCTTTCTACCATATGCTTATTCCAAGCTCCTAAGCTTATCATATGGAATCCTAATTCATAAGTCTTTTGTGCAATTATAAAAGCTTCACCAAACATATAAAAATATGGCTCATAATCTTGTACAAAATACATTTTATATCCATCAATTTTTTTTGCATGATAAACTGTATCCCATTGAGTTGCAATTACTACGTCAGTTTCAATATCTTCAATTAATCCATTAATAAAAGTCCCCTTATATCCTGATAATGTAGCTTCTGCATTACTTTTCATTTCTTCAAGACTTTCATTATCATAAATTGAAAAATATCTTACATCATAACCATTTTTACTTAATTCAGTACCTAATCTTAAAATTGATGTATGACCTCCACTATATAATGGCATTCCAGGAATAATAAAAGTTATCTTTTCTACTTTTTCTGGAACATTATTCTCAATAGGAGTAAAATCTACAACTTTCAAAATATTATCTATAAACTTTTTATAATTTCTTTGTTTTCTTAAATAGTTAACTTTTTTTAAAACTTTAATCATTTTTTACCTTCTTTATATAAATTATCTTTTACGAATTCTATCTATAACATTTTCAATTGCTTCAAATAAAAATTTATCTCTTAGTATGATTAATGATATAAAATAAACTAGAGATCCTATCGCTATTTGAAGTACAAGGAATAAAATACTAATTGGTGTTACATTTCCAACCAATCTTACAATTGCTAACATCAATATCCCACTTACCCAATACTTATATGTTTCTTTTATCCAAGTAAAATCAAACACCACTCTGGCAAACCAAAACTGGATTAATGCAATTGATAATTCAGCTGACACTGTAGCTATTACTGCTCCCATAGCTGCAAATCGTGGTATTAATAATAAGTTAAAGCAAAAATTAACTAATGCTCCTATACAAACAGATGCTGTATATTCTTTATTCTTTCCTATAGCTAGTAAATACTGTGTACCAAAAACATTACCAAGACCTATTATTATTACCAATACCGGTGAAATCTTAGTTAATGGAATTACACTTAAAAACTCATTACCAAAAAGTATTGGTACAAATTTATCACTTATCCCTATTAAACCAAAAGTTATCGGTATAGATAAAAAACTAATTACAACAAATGCTTTTCTTAAACTCTTTTTAACTTCATTTAAATCATCTTTACTAAATAGATTAGCAATTCTAGGGAGCATTACAATACCTAAAGAAGTAACAACAGATAATAATATTCTTACTATCTTTTGTGATTGATCATAATATCCTGCTTCTACTGCCCCCTTAAATAAATCTATCATTGTTTTATCTAAAACTGTATAAACTTGCGTAGCTATTTGCGGTACAAATAATGCTAGTATAGGCATAATGTGCATTGCTATTTTTAATTTACCAATTTCTTTAACTTTAAGCATATCCTTACCGACATAAAACCACATAATTAATTGACCTACAAACATTGTTCCTGCATTAATTAAAATATACTTCCATAAATCATCTCTTGTTTTTACAAAAATAAATATTAATATTACAGAAATTATTTTGGCAAAAAAACTTCTTAATGATGCATTTTTAAAATTTTCAATACCCAGGAAATACCAAGATATATCAACAGCAGCTGCTAATATATAAAATCCTTGTAGCATATAGAAAACTCCATATTTGTGACTTTGCCCTAGTGTTAAAGCAAATACCATGTAAGCCAAAATACACCCAGTAAATTGAATAGAAAATATCTCCCAAAAAGTTTTCTTTAACTTATCTTTCTTCTCTCTTATAGTTGCTATCTTTTTAGTTGCATATATACTTATTCCTAAACTACCAAGCAAAATAAAATACTGTGTATTTGCATATGTAACAGTATTTATACCTATTCCATCTGCAGACAAAACTCTTGATACATAAGGTATTGTTAGTACAGGCAATAAAACTGAAGTCATTTGATATAATAAATTATACAAATAATTCTTCTTAACGCTCATGGTCATAATACTTGCACCTCTTATTCTTTATAATTATTTATTTTTCTATATTTATTGTCTTAAATAATTATTTATTAACTCTCTAAATTTGTCAATAATATAACCAATTTGTTAATAAAAGTTTTAATTAGATATTTAAAAAACAAAAAAGCCTACTTATTTCAGCAATATTTATACTAAAATAAGCAGACTTTAACTAAAAAAATACTATTTGTTTATTCTTCATATCCCTTTGGATTATTGCTTTGCCATCTCCAAGAGTCTTCACACATTTCATCAATTCCTCTTTCAGCCTTCCAACCTAACTCTTCATTAGCTTTTGTTGGATCTGCATAGCAAGTAGCAATATCTCCTGGTCTTCTATCTACTATTTCATAAGGAATTTCTTTTCCACATGCTTTACTGAATGCATTAACTACATCTAACACAGAATACCCTTTTCCTGTTCCTAAATTATATGTTACAAGTCCTGGATTAGTTTCAAGTTTCTTTAATGCTTTAACATGTCCATCAGCTAAGTCAACAACATGAATATAATCTCTTACTCCAGTACCATCATGAGTTGGATAATCATTACCAAATACTCTTAACTTTTCTAATTGACCTACAGCAACCTTTGTGATGTATGGCATTAAATTATTTGGAATTCCATTTGGATCTTCTCCAATAGTTCCACTCTTATGAGCTCCTACTGGATTGAAGTATCTAAGTAATGCAACATTTAAAGTCTTGTCTGCATGGCAGATATCTCTAAGCATATTTTCAATCATAAGTTTAGTTTGACCATATGGATTTGTTGCTGAAAGTGGTGAATCTTCAGTTATTGGCACTACTTTAGCATCTCCATAAACTGTTGCTGAAGAACTAAATACAAAATTCTTACAGTTATACTTTCTCATTACCTTTAACATAACAAGTGCACTTGTTAAATTGTTATAGTAATATTCTAATGGCTTTTCTACTGATTCACCTACTGCCTTTAAAGCTGCAAAGTGAATTACAGAATCTATATTATTTTCTTTGAATATCTTTTCTGTTTCATCTTCTAAAGTTAAATCAACATTATAAAACTTAGTAGTCTTACCTGTTATCTTTTCTATTCTCTCTTTAACTATTTCTTTACTGTTACAAAGGTTATCTGCAATAATAACGTCATAACCTCCATTTAAAAGCTCTACTGCTGTATGGCTTCCTATATATCCCATACCACCTGATATTAAAACGGCCATTTATATACCTCCCTATTTTAAACATTAAATTGTTTACATTTACATTATATACCTAACATATTACATAAATCAAACTTTATTAATCAATTTAATAAAGCTTTTTTATCATATTAAAATAAATATAACTGAGAAAGTCACTAAGGACTTTCTTTCTCAATTATCAATTATTCAAAGTGTTTCACTATTAATTCCACTATTCTTTCACAAGCTTTTCCATCACCATATGGATTTATTGCATGTGCCATTTTATGATATTCTAAATCGTCAATTACTAACTCATTAGTGATTTCAAATATTTTATTTCTTTCAACACCTGCTAGTTTAACTGTTCCAGCCTTTACAGCTTCTGGTCTTTCTGTTTCAGTCCTTAAAACAACTACAGGTTTTCCCAGTGCAGGTGCTTCCTCCTGAATGCCACCTGAATCAGTCATTATCAGGTAACATTTATTCATTAAATTTGCAAAGTCCACATATTCTAATGGTTCAATTAAAGCTACTTTATCTTCAATTCCTTTAAAACTTTCTCTTGCTAAATCCCTTATTAAAGGATTTTTATGCATTGGGAATATTATTTGCACATCCTTATTTTGCTCTGCCACTTCTCTCACAGATGCAAAAATATTTTTCATTGGTTCTCCCCAATTTTCTCTTCTATGAGCAGTCAGCAATATAACCTTATTGTTCTTAAAATCTATTTTATTTAATTCTTCATTTTCAAATTTATGTTCTTTATTTATTACACTTAATAATGCATCAATAACAGTATTTCCTGTTCTAAATACATTCTCAACTATTCCTTCTTTAGCTAAGTTAGCTTCATTACTTTCTGTAGGTGCAAAATGAAGAGTAGCTATGGCCCCTGTTAATTTTCTATTTGCTTCCTCTGGAAATGGTGAATACATATCTCCTGTTCTAAGTCCAGCTTCTACATGACCAATTGGAATTTTATTATAAAAAGCTGCTAAAGCACCATTTAACGTAGTTGACGTATCTCCATGAACAAGGACAATATCAGGTCTAAATTCCTTAAGTACCTTATCTACCCCTGTTAACACTTTATTGCATATATCTATTATTGTTTGCCCATGTGCCATTATATTTAAATCAAAATCTGGTTTAACATCAAATATATCTAAAACAGAATCTAGCATTTCTCTATGTTGTGCTGTAACACAAATTTTTGCATCAATTCGTTCGTCTTTTTCCAACAATTTAACCAAAGGACACATCTTTATCGCCTCTGGTCTTGTTCCAAATACCGACAAAACTTTAATCTTTTCCATTCTATACACCCCTTTAGGTAATCCTTTTACATTTTTATTATTATATAGGTTTTTTGCAAAGTCAACATCTTGTGGTATAATAGCAACATATTATAATTTCACAGCCTCTTAAGTTACAAAATATCAGTTACTTAAAGCTTTGAATTATTTATATATCCAACAAGGATACATCTAACTTATTTGATTATTTATAGTAATAATAAGTTAGAAATAAAAATAGGAGGTGATTTTCTTGAATAGAAAATCAACAGTACTATCAGTATTACTTGCTACAACTATTTGCTTCACTAACATAATTGGATCATTTTCAGTTTATGCTGATGATTTAGATGATGAAAGACAAGCTATCTCAGAAAGCAAGGCCCAATATGACTTACTAGATGAACAAATATTGTCCCTTAATTCTGAAATTGCAAATATAAATATAGAAATAGACAATATCAATACTAAGCTAAAAGATAACCAAACACAAATTGCAAATACAGAAACAGAAATTAAAAGTACAAAAGCTTTATTGGAACAAACAGAACTAGAAATATCAGAAAAAGAATCTATTTTAAGCAAAAGACTTAGAAATATCCAAAAAAGTAATCTAATGTCCAATATGCTGGCATACTTGCTTGCTTCTGAAAGCCTAACTGATATTTTTGACAGATTTGATGCTGTAAGCAAGATAGTATATCTAGACAAAGAATTAATTAGTGAAGTAAAAGAAAAAAAAGAAACTTTAACAGTTACAATGGATGAGCTTAGCAGTAAAGAAGCTTCTTTACAAGCTCTAAAAGAAGAAACTGAAAGTTCTTTAAAAGAATTAGAAAGCAAGAAATCTGAACAAGAAACAAAAATAGCACAACTTAATGAAGAGCAAGCTAAAGTTTCATCTGTAATAGAAGCAAATGAGCAAAAACTTATTGCGTATTCTGTATCTATTATAGAAAACTCTAATACTATATCTGAATTACAAGAATCAATTTCAACTTTAACTTATTTAATACCTACTTTAAATAGCTCTACAGTTATTGAAGCTGCTAATAATAGTATTTCTCAAGGTAATCTTAAAGTTGAAAAAATTAATGCTGAAGAAAAGGCCAAAGCAGAAGCTGCCATTCCATCAAGAGGTGAATCAATGACTGTCACATTTACACCTGGGGCAAGCTCAGGTTCTACAGCATTATCAACATTAACTATGCAATCAACAGCTTATACTGGTGGTACATTAACAGCTACTGGTACTAAACCGGTTTATAATCCTGGTGGTATAAGCACCATTGCTGTAGACCCTAGCGTTATTCCTTTAGGATCTAAAGTTTACGTTTCAGGATATGGAATAGCCATTGCTGCTGATACAGGGGGAGCTATAAACGGAAATATTATTGACCTTTACTTTAACTCAGAAGCAGATTGCATTGCTTGGGGAAGAAGAAATGTTACAGTTGAAATACTAGCTTTACCTGGTCAATGGTAATTTTTTAAAACTTTGCCGAAGTTTCATTATGAATTTCAGCCTTTTACTATAAAGTAAAATGGCATTGGATTACAGTCCAATGCCATTTTATCTTAACTATTATTTCTTTAATATATTTAAATATTCTATGAATCCATCTCTAAGGTCTTCTCTTCTTAATGCATACTCTACAGTTGCTTTTAAAAATCCAAGCTTATCTCCCACATCATATCTTGTTCCTTCAAAGTCATATGCATACATAGCTTCTTCATCAATAAGCTTTAATAATGCATCTGTTAATTGTATTTCTCCACCTTTTCCTGGCTTTGTTTCTTCAAGAATTTTAAAGATTTGTGGTGTAATTATATATCTTCCTAAGATAGCTACATTACTTGGTGCTTCTTCCACTGGTGGCTTTTCAACAAGACCTTTTACTTTATAAACTCTATCTTCAATATGAATTCCATTTACTATTCCATATTTATTAACATCTTTTGCTTCTACAGTTTGAACACCTAAAACAGAAGTTTTATACTCATCATAACAATCAATAAGTTGCTTTAAACAAGGTTTTCCTTCATTGTATACTATATCATCGCCTAAAAGAACTGCAAATGGTTCATTACCTACAAAAGTCTTTGCACAACTAATAGCATGTCCAAGCCCCTTTGGTTCCTTTTGTCTAATAAAGTGAATATCTACCATATCCGAGATTTCTCTTACCATTTTTAACATTTCTTCTTTTCCACTTTTTTCAAGTTCTAGCTCAAGCTCTACAGATTTATCAAAATGATCTTCAATACATTTCTTACTTCTTCCTGTAATAATAAGTATCTCTTCTATTCCTGAAGCTACTGCTTCTTCTATAATATATTGAATTGTTGGTTTATCTACTATTGGCAGCATTTCTTTAGGTTGTGCCTTTGTTGCTGGTAAAAATCTTGTTCCTAGACCCGCTGCTGGAATTATAGCTTTTCTAATCTTTTTACTCATAATTATTCCCCTTCTAAAAATATCACTTATAATTATACCGTATTTAATATTAAATACGCAATTATATTCTTCATAATAATATTTATTATGATATAATGAATATTATTATACATTATTATATTTAGTAAACATTTTGTTATACTAAATGATATAAGAATATAGCAAGGAGTTTTAAAATGAATAAAGATAAAAAAACAAAAAAACTTCCTAAATGGACAAAGATAGTATTATGTATATTTTCAGCAATTATTCTAACTATAGCCGCCTTATGTACTTATAGCTATTATACTGTTAATAATATAGTTAATAAGTCTGAAAAAATTGATCTTAAAGAAGATGAGTTAGGTGTAGTTGATGAAGAAGAACTAAAACAATATGATGATTATACAGAAATAATTAATATTGCTCTTTTAGGAATAGATAGTACTGATAGTACATCAGGAAGATCTGATTCAATTATGGTAGCTACTTTAGATCCAATCCATAATAAACTTAAACTTACATCTTTTATGAGAGATTCATATGTAAATATTTCTAACTATGGATATGATAAATTAAATCATGCTTACGCTTATGGCGGAGCTAACTTAGCAATTAACACTTTAAATACAAACTTTGGTTTAAATATAACTGATTTTGTTGCAGTAGATTTCGCTTCTCTTCCTAAAATTATAGATAGCCTTGGCGGAATAACTATTGATATAACAGAAGAAGAATTAAATTATATAAATGGATATATAAACAATATAAATTCTGTTAGTGGTACTAACTCTCCTATTATAACAACGCCTGGAGCTCATCATGTTGATGGCGCTCAAGCACTTGCATATTCAAGAATAAGATATACATCCGGAGGAGACTTTAAAAGAACTGAAAGACAAAGAACAGTATTAACTGCTTTATTTAATAAAGCTTTAAATGTACCTGCTACTCAATATCTAGATGTTATTTCAACTTTAGCTCAATATGCAACTACTAATTTAAATACTAATGAAATATTAAAACTTGCAACAAAAATAGGATCTATGGGCTTAAATGGAGTAACTATTGAACAAGAACGTTTCCCTATTGATGGCTATTGTGAAGGAACTATGATTGATGGAATATATTATTTGACTTTTGATGCTACTGCTACAAGAACTCAAGTTATGAATTATATATTTAATGATCAGTTACCTCAATAAAAATAAAATGATGTGTCAAAGTACTCTTTGATTCATCATTTTTTATTTAAACACTATAACGAAAGAGGTTCATACATTATGAAAAAATTAAAGAAAATCTTATTACTCTCATCTATTGCAATTATTTTAATAGCTTTATCAATATTTGCTTTTATAAAAACACTTAGTTCTAAAGTTGAACGTATTGATATTGATAGATCTTCTATTACTGAAGTTTCTAAAGGAACTGTTCCTGAAAATAGCGATGAAGTTATTACAATAGCTTTACTAGGTGCTGATTATAGTAATAATAATGGTGCAGCTGATGTAACTATGCTTTTATCCATTAATAAAAAAACAAATGAAATTAATTTATGTTCTTTGATGAGAGATATGTATCTTGATCTTCCTGATGGTGGAATGTCAAATTTAAACTATACATTAAATGATGGTGGTGCAGAACTCTTACTTAAAACTATAAATTATAATTTTGGCTTGGCTATAGATAAATTTGCACAAGTTAATCTCCACACTCTTCCTATAATAATAGACAAGCTAGGTGGTTTAGAACTTAATATTTATAGTGATGAATTAAACTATATAAATAATTATATTGATAATATAGATTCAGAAAATAATACATCTACAGAACATATAACTACCACTGGAACTCAACTTTTAAATGGTACCCAAGTTGCAGCATACTGTAGAATAAGATATACATCTGATGGTGATTATAAAAGAACTGAGCGTCATAGAACTGTTATAAATACACTATTTAATAAATTTAAAGATATATCATTAACTGAAGGATTATCTTTAGTTAATGATATTTTAGGACTTGTTTCAACAAACCTTACTGACAGTGAAATCATTTCCATAGGATCAACTCTTTTATCTATGAACTCTGCCTCTATTAACCAAGGAAGATTTCCTGAAGATGGCGATCACTATACTGAATGGACAGACATGTATCATATGATAATAGATAAAGAAACTACAAGAGAAAAACTTCAGTCTTTCCTTTATGAATAACTATTTTAAGATTTAAAGGACTGTTGAAAGAATTGTGTAATATCACTTCTTTAAACAGTCCTCATAGTATATTATATATCTTCCTAATATGGCTACATTTGTTGGTGCTTCTTCCACTGCAGGCTTTTCCACTAAGCCTTTTACTTTATATACTCTATGTTCAATATGTAATCCATCAACTATTCCATATTTATTAACATCTTTTTCTGATACTGTTTGCACACCTAAAACTGATGTCTTATATTCATCATAACAATCAATAAGTTGCTTTAAGCAAGGTTTTTCTTCGTTATATACAATATCATCTCCAAGAAGTACTGCAAATGGCTCATCTCCTACGAAAGTCTTAGCACATTGAATAGCGTGTCCAAGCCCCTTTGGTTCCTTTTGTCTTATAAAGTGAATACCCACCATATCTGATATATCTCTAACCATTTTAAGCATTTCTTGCTTTCCACTCTTTTCAAGTTCAAGCTCTAATTCAACAGATTTATCAAAGTGATCTTCAATGCACTTTTTACTTCTTCCTGTTATTACAAGTATTTCTTCAATTCCAGGGGCTGTATCAAAATAATATTTGATACAGCCCCTCATAATATAAATTACTAAAAGTTAAAATTACATGTTTTGAATTTTTCTAAAACTACTTTATTGCAATTGTCACTAATATATAACTTGCTAATAGCTAACTCTATATTTTTATGTAACTGATCTTCATCACTTTCCATAGTTACATACTTAGTTAATTCATTGCTTATTTCTATAATAACTTCACAACATCTAGATTTCATACTTTCTTCAATTAAATTAAGTATTACTGATCTATAAATTATATAGCCATAAGTTGAACATAATTTTAAGTAATCTATAATTTCTTGTGATTTTATCTTCTTAAATCTATATTTGATTCTCATAATATCAGCTTGACTACAATTATCTTCGTTAATTATAAAATGTATAGCTGCATTTATAAATTCTTCTTTTATTTCTTCTGTTATATTGTTTTCTACGTAATTTAATATTAATTGTTCCATATTTAAACTCTTCATATCTCTACCCCATTAAAAAATTTCTCCAGAAAAAAGTTAGTGCTTAAATTTTTCTGGAGAAGTTATAAAATTATAGTATAGTTTTTAAATACTCAATAAATCCCTCTCTTAACTCTTCTTTTCTAAGAGCATATTCAACTGTAGCCTCAAGAAATCCAATCTTATCCCCTACGTCATATACCAGTTCTTTAGCTTTGTATACTCTATCTTCAATATGCAGTTCATCATGTAGTTCATCAACTATTCCATACTTATTAACATCTTTTTGAGCTACTGTTTGAACTCCTAAAACTGAAGTTTTATACTCTCCATAACAATCGATTAATATACTTAATAAAAATTGTCTATAAAGTTTTCTTCATCTTTTAGTCTATCTAATCATTATCTCTATTATTATTTTTCTTACCCTTAATCTTACTTACATACCTTATCATAATATCATCTTTAATAATGAATAGAATTAGTATATAGATAATTATTCCTACAATTACTTGTATAACAGTACTAATAAATGATACTGAAATATATTTTCCTACTATTTCTACAATAATAGTCATAATTATAGCCGCTATTAATGGTTTATAAAGCTTAGATAGTAAATACTTAAATGATATCTGTTTCTTTACAAATATAAAATTAATAATAGACATTATTGCCATAGAAACTACGGAAGCAATTACAGCACCAACTGCTTTAAATTTAATTATTAATATAATATTTAAAATAATATTTATAATAGCTCCAATAGAAACTGAAAAAATAAAATCTTTTTCTCTTTTAACTGATAATAAATACTGCCATCCAATAACACTATTAATTCCTAAAAATACAACTGTTGGTGCTAAAAGTTTTATTAAAATTATAACTCCTTCATAACCTTCACCAAAAAACCAACCTACAAAATTATCAGATATAGATACTAATCCACACATTATTGGAATAGCTATTATAAAAATAAACTCAAAAGACGAATGTAAATATCTTCTTATCTGTTTGTTATCACCTGTCGCAAAACTAGATGCAATTCTAGGACTCATTACTAATCCCATAGATGTTACTATAGTTACGGCCATTTTTATTATTTTATCTGCTTGACTATATAATCCTACTTGGGTTATAGTTGATATTTTACCTAACATTATCTTATCCATAATCATATATACAGAATCTATACACTGTGGTAAAAACAGTATCAGAATCGGTGTAAAATGCTTCATAACTGTATTAAATTTAAATATAGGTTTTCCTATAAATTTTTTTGCACTAATCCATAATGATAAATTTCCTAATAGTAAAATTAAAACATGACACCAAATATATATATTTAAATCTGTACTACTTCTAACAAAAATGAATATACATCCTACTCCAATAATCTTAATAATAAAATTTCTTATAGTAATTACTTTAAATTCTTCTATCCCATAATATAACCAAGATATATCAAATATATTTGCAATTAATTCAAATAAAAATATAAATAAATATATTTTATATTCTGATTTTGGAAAATAGAAACTAAAAATTAATATACTTGTCCCTACTGTAATTAATCTAATAAAAAATAACTCCCAAAATACTAAGTTTGTTTTTTCTTTGTCATTTTGCACATACGCAATTTCACGTTGAGCATATATCGTTGACCCTAACACTCCAAACAATACAAAATATGATATTATAGAATATGTATAATTATATATTCCAACATTATCTACTCCAAGCACTCTAGCTATATAAGGAGTGGTTATCAATGGAGTAATTAATGTTAGAATTTTATATGATACATTATATAAATAATTTTTTGTAATTGATCTATCTTTCTTCATAATTTTATCCTCAGCCTATTATCTTTAATTTATATAAAAAATTAATCAATTTTTCTAATCTATAATAATATTTTTTACTTTAATTTTTATAAATATTTTATTCATTAATTTATCAATACTATTTTGTTTTATAATATCTATAAGTGATGAAAAAATTAAAATTATTAAGGCTACTATAAAAGCGTATATCCATAGTAAATTAGAATTGAAGAATTGATTATTTTTAAATATATCATTCCATAAAACATTTCTCATTAGAGGATTATCATGTATTAAATATACACCAAATGTAGCACTTCCTAATAAATTTATATATGGTTTATATTTAAATTTCCAATCCTTAAAAATTAAGAATACACTTAGTGAAAATAGCACTGTTGGTATTCGATTTCGTCTTTCAAAGAATGTAATATATTTATTAATAACTGAAATCTTATCAGCTAAACTTGTTAACACTATTACTGATATTAAAATTGTTAAAAAACTTATAACTATTATACTTACCTTTACTTTTAAACTACTAGTAATCTTAGGCTCATAAATCTTTATATAAGAGATAAGTATATACAAAGTAATAAACCAACTCAATTCATTATACATTAGCTCAAAAGGAGTAATTGTAGGAATTATGCACCATAAAGTTAAGCAAATACATAAAATCCTAAAATGAATATTTCTATTAATACTTTTAATGAAAATATTTATAAATGGTACTAGTATATAAAATATAATATATGAAGTTGCAAACCAATATAAATTGCTCAATATAGGAAATATACTTTTTATCAATGTATACAGATCTTGATTATAAATTTTAAAGGTCACAAATATAATTATAAATCCTACTGAGTAACTCCATACTTTATATGATATCTTTATTACTCTCTCTACTTTGAAATTCCATTCAACCATGAAATAACTTGAAATCATAACAAAACAATTTATACCAAAATCTCCACCAAACTGTACAAACTCTAAAAAAACCTTATTAATTGAAAAAGAATGTTGAGATAAATTAAAATTACCATGATAAGAAAAATGCCCCAATATTATAGCAAACATACTTATTACTCTTAAAAGTTCAAAATTAGAATTTCTTTTTAACTTATTATGCTGTTTCATTGTTTTTTCCTCTTATACCTGATATTTTTTCTCTTTTTGTCAATAATTGATTTCTTCTTTTCTTATGAATAGTAATAAATATTGATAAAGGTAAATACCTATATATTCCTCTTAATATTTTGTGTCTTATTGATGAAGGCTTAACTATTTTAGTAAAACTATCATCATAAGGAGATTTCGCTTTCATTTCTTCCCAATACCTTGAATAATCATTTATATTATCTTCATACCATGGTCTTCCTACAATACTATCAACATAATGGATAATTATAGGTTCTTTTAAAGCATTTATTAGTTCTTCATTCGAATAATATTCATGATTAAACCCGTTTAACCAACGTATATTTTTTTCTCCCCACTTATATTCTGGATAAAACACCATATATTTAGGGCTTAATGTTAATATTTTATTTTTACATATTATATTAATTAAATCTTGATCATGAAAAGAATAATTACTTTTAATATTTTTTATATGCTCTATAATTTTATTCGTATAATTTTCTTTTTTCCATATCTCACAATTAAATAGTAATACTCCAGAATTATAATAATTATCTTGCTCTGAAAAATTTATATATTTTTTATGAAACTGAGGTAAAATATCTAAAATTCCCGCCAATGCATATTCCTTCATGTCAATGCTAAATAATTCATTTAATGAATTTACAACACAAGTATCACAATCTATATATAATATTTTATCAACATAGTCTGGTAAATATTCAGTAATAAAAAATCTAGAATATGCTGCATATGATCCAAATTTCCCTTGAGAATTCACATTCATTTCCTTTAATTTTTTTAATTTATTTGTAACATCCACAAAAAATATTTTTCTTTGATATTTTTTTGTTAAAGATCTCATAATATTCTTAGTTTTTTCTTTTATTCCACCATCTAATATGTATATCTCAATTTCTGTTGCATATCTATTTTTTTCGAAAACTGACGTAATTGCTACTGTTGCTAATTGAGCATAATTTTCATCTGTAGCTAAGCAAATATATAATGGTCTCATTGTTTTCCTCCTAGAATCCACCTTTTGAAAATTCGTAAGGTTTAATCTTTAAAATTTTTATCATTTTAAATCGAAAAATACGATTTTTCCAATAAATATAAGAAAAAAGTTTTTTAAAAAAACTTTTTTGTCTATTTTTAGAAATCTTTTCTCTTAATTCTTCACAATAATACTTATTTTTATTTAAATCACAAATATCAATTATTTCTTCATTAGATAAATCCTCTTTATTGATAAACTTATTAGGAACAATCATATATTTATCGTTACAATTGTCATTATTTTGCATACTCCTTTTTTGGAAATGAACATATGCAACCTCTTCTTCAATTCTTTTATTATCTTGTAATATTATATTAAATAACTTTCCTTTATCCCATTTAAATACTTGAATGATTTCTTCTGAATCATCATCTTTACTTAAATATGAGTATAGCTTTCTAAACGTAAAGAAAAAACTATCTAAATCAGCAAATATCCCTTCATTATAAACTTTAATATTCTCCTTATTAGCAATTCTTGATATTCCATAAGGATATTCATCAAAATTATTAAATAATAGGCCAGCTGAAAAGGCATCTTTATAGTTTATACAATCGAATTTTTTAACTTTATATAACTCATTCATTTTTTTGTTGTTTTTTAATAATGTAAGATGTCCATGTGATAATATTTTTTCATTATTAGTAAGAATATCGTCAGTCAAAAACTTTCTTAAATCTCCAAATATTAAATCAATATCGCACCAACCCCAAAAATCATATCCTCTAATTTCATCTTGAAATATATCTCCATATGCTGGTTTAAAAGTGGAAAGTCTATATGGAGTTGGAATTTTTATTTTAAATTTATAGTTTTTTTGTATTCTATTTACACATTCTTCAAAACTTATATTAATTATTTTTATATTATTAGGTTTATCCGTTATATCATTATCTGTAATTAATAAAAAATCTATATCTGAATTATATTTAACAGATTTCATCCACAAATCAAAATAATTTGGGAATTCACCAAAATAAGGTATTATTATAATAATTTTTTTCATTTATTTTCTCTCCGTTAGAATATTATAAATATTACTTAATTTAATTGAATTTTCCTTCATATCACATCCACTACTTTTAATACTACTTGTTATATTTTTTAGATTTCTATCATGGGGAACTTTACATTCTAATATTTTCTTTGCCCATATCTTCTCACTATTAACAATAGATATAAAATCTGAATTTTCTGTTACATCAACTTCTCTAGTAATGGTATTAGAGAATATACATTTTAATCCATTAGCCTGAGCTTCAATTCCTACAATTGGATTCCCTTCAAAACAAGACGGTAAAATAAATAGATCCATTGTAGATAATAAAGGAGCTATATTTTTACTAATACCATAAAATATAAACTTTTCATAAATGCCTAGTTCCTTTGCTTTTTCCTTAACATCATCTAAAAGCTTTCCTTCTCCCACCCATAAAAACTTAAAATTATCATTTAATTTATTTAGTTCTGATATAATTTTCACTATATAAAATGGATTCTTTTGTTGTGTAAATCTACCTATCGTTCCAATTACAAATTCGTTTTCTATACCCAATTCTTTTCTAATTTTCTCTCTATCGCTTTTATTATATTTAAATTTTTCAATATCAATACCGCAACTAAAAACAGAATATGGCTTGTTTTTTAATGTACTTTTCTTAAACATCCATGATAATGTTATATCAGAAACAGCAATACAGTAATCGACATTATTTCCATAAATAAACTTACAAACTTCATGAAATGCTCTCTTTAATATTTTTTTTGGAGCTTCTACATTACTACCATGGCAATGCATTACTACTTTTATATTTGGCAACTGTTTCTTAACACTATGAGCAAGTATAAAAGCATCTGCAGTACCAGCATTAATATGAACAATTTCATATTTATTCTTATTAATCAATTTGACTAATTCTTTTTTTCTAGAACTAGTTCTTTCAAAAATATTTCCTTCTACTTGGTTAAGAGAGAAAAACTCTCCCCCCCTATCTAAAATTGGTTGAGTAAAAACAGATTCCTTTTTACATTTTCTAATAGTAAGTATATCAAATATATATTCATCCATTTCATTTATATAATTACTAATATACCTCTCTACACCGCCAGTTCCCCAACTAGAAACAATATGTAATATTTTTTTCATTAATAATTCCTCACTTTACTTCTCCCAAGCATAAATGGAAAATATCTATTTATAATAATTGTTACTGGTATTAATAAAATTACTTCAAGTATTAAGTATATAATTAATAATAAAATCATCTTTCCATTTATAACTTGTTGTGATAATACCTCACTTTTTTTTAATACTACTAATATTAAGCTTTCAACTTTCCCATGAAATGCATAATAAATGAACGAATTTCTTCCTATAAAAGATAATAGCTTTATATTAGGAATTAAATTCACAATTTGGAGTATCATAGCCAGACCAAGCCCAGATATTGTAAAATATCTCAATATACTTTGTCCGTAATTATAAAATACAATTGGGTCTCCCTGTTTATATACATATTGCATTGATACTATAATAAAATACATTATTAAAGTAAGCATTAATGAATAATAATTTATAAACTTTCTTAATTTATTTTCATTTTGTTTATATAATGATCCTAGCCCCATATAAAAACATGCTGATCCATACATTTGAATATGCCATGGTAATGGTATACCAATTGTCTTATCATAAATTATGCTACAAAAACATAATAATAAAATAGTAATAATAAAAATCTTTTGCTTATTAATTAATTTATTAACAAAATAAAATACAATACTTGCTCCAAATATGCATGCTATAAACCATAACTCATCATTTTTCCCTCTAATCTGAAAAAAACAATCCTTAATGTCTTGACTTATAGTTTGGTCATTATTGAATGTTAATAATAACCTACTTCCAATATTTATTAAACTAAAAATAAACATCGGGACTAGTAAAGTCTTAACCTTATTTATAAAAAATTCACTAAAGCTTCTCTTATTATTAAATGTGTAACCTGATGCAAAGAGAAATGCAGATAAAAAAAATGGGCCATAAAAATAACTCCATTGACTAGGACAAAAATCAATATGTCCTAACATTACAAATAACATTGATATAGCTTTAAGTAGATCTATCCATAGAACTCTCTTTTTTATATTATCCACCAAAAATCCACTCCTAACTAATAGTCTTTACTTCCTTAATTCTTATCAAAAATTAATATTAATATTATAAAGCTAAATAAATACTGTTGTGCTCCATAAAATCCATTAATATTTGCATTCCATAATATATATACAGCTATTAAACTTAACTTCATTATTATACTCTTATCATTTTTAAAAAATAATTGCCTTCCAAATTTGAAAAATAAATTTAAAATAATCAGTATATATCCTATAAGTCCTATCCAGCCTACAGATAATAATATATTTAAAAAATCATTATGAGCACCAATTTTTAATCCATAAAACTGTTCATTTATCTGATAAACAAATGCAAATCCCTTTCCTAAAATCTGTTCTATTATGCTTAACTTTGCGAATTCTTGTATATCAATTTTCCACCAAATTAATCTACCACTGGATACAGCTTCCCAGAAATTACTGGACACATAAGTATTATTCCCCATAGATATAAACCTTTCTAGAACATTTGAATTAATAATTAAATACACAGTTGCCACCAAAATAATAGGTGTAATTATCCATTTTGTTCTTAATTTCCCAATGTTAAATTTATAATATACAAATAATAAGATTATTTCTGGTATACAATAAGTTCTTGAACCTGTCATTAAAAGTATCATAAATAATATTCCAAGAATACATACCTGGTATAGTTGAAATTTTCTTTTTTGATATATAAATATAGTTAATGCTGTAACAAAGCAAATATTTCCTGCTAATTTATGACCACTTTCTGCAAATCCATAGTATAGATTGTCACCATTAATATACTTATAACAACTTGGCATAATTAACCCAATTAACAACAAACCTACTATAAAAAATACATATCTATTTAATAGTTTAATTTTATTAGATAAAACTTGCTTCAAATTAATACGTACATTGCTTTCACACAATTTCCATATAAGTGATGTAGTTGATATAAAAAACATTAAATGTTCAATTGTAATAGAATGCTCTACTGAGTGTAAAATAGCTAACCCTGAAAATATCCCCAAAAATATACAAAAAAATATATCTTTTATTTTTAAAGTTTCTTTAAAAATTATTGCAATATTTATTAATAATAATCCACCCAAAATTTTCCCTATTTGCAAAAAACCCGGATAAAATTTATTTGTAATTGAAATAAATGAATTTATAATTATTAGATATACTAATAATCTGTAACATGATTTGTTCATTATACCACCTTTATCTAGTATATATATTATAAAAATGCTTCTCTAATTTTCTATTTATTTTTTTTATATTAAAATATTTATCTATTTTAGCAATATTATTTTTAGATATTTTCTCTAAAATCTCTTCATTTTCATAAACATATTTTATTACTTCTGCAAGTTTTTTAATATCTCCCGGTTCTATTAAAAAACCATTTTCCTCTTCTATAATGACTTCAGGTATTGCTCCAACCGTAGTACTAATTATAATTTTTCCACTTGCCATTCCTTCTAAAATAGTCATTGGTAATCCTTCATTATAAGATGGTAACACTATGACTTCTATGCTTTTTAACAATTTCATTTTTTTCTTTGTATCAATCCATCCTGTAAATTCTAGTTGATTCAATACTCCTAATTCTTCAGCCAACATTTTAGCTTTTTCAATTTCGCCATCTCCAGCAAAAATACACTTAACTAGTACTCCCATATCTTTTAATGCTTTAATCGCATAAATTAAATCATATGTACCTTTCCTTTTCCCTAATCTCCCCAAAAACAGCAATTTATTTACTTTTTGATTCCTATTAATATTTATGTTTTTAAATTCTTTGGTATCTACAGCATTATTTAATACTACAACATTTTTAAATTTTATCTCATTTTCAAAAAAACATTTCCATGTTTCTGATAATGCAATCACCAAATCAGCTTCATTAATTGTGTCAGTTATCATTTTTTTTCTTTTATCATTTAACGCTCTGTAAAACTCCATATATGCTGCACCATGCACATGAACTATTACTTTTTTATTATTTCTTTTTAAAAATTTTATGTACTTAATCTTACGAAAAGTACTCCCATATGAAGCCATATGAATATGAAAAATATCGTATTGCTTATATAATAAATGAAATTTTATATAAGCATATATACAAAACATTAATCTCTTCAATTTATTTCCATCAATAAATGAATCAAATAAATCAATTTTATATCCTTGAAAGCTTACCTTATCTTTATATATTCCATCAATAACAGTTGCCATTCCTCCTTTAGATCTAGTTACACTAGGTCCTATTTCTAATACTTTAATCAATTTATTATTCATATATTTAGTCCTCATCTTATATTCTAATACTAAAAAGTATTCTTATTATATTTATATAATTCATCATTTTAGCTACTTATAAATTTTTTCATCAAGTTCACATAATATACGATCATTATTAGATATAACTCTTACTTCTTCAAAATATACTTTTCCATTTGAACAATCTAAATCAACAACCCTGATGAATTCAAAATCTCCTGATAGCAACTTCACTACTGATAGCATATCAATATTTTTATAATAATTATCTAATACTGTTCATATTTATAAAAATACTTTATTATAATGCGCCACTATTATAAATATACTGATACAATTTACCTTCAAAATATTAACTTTAAATTCTTATTCTTAAAATAATATTTATTTCTCAGATAGTTTAATCATACTTCCTAACATATTTAGACCATTTTCATTATAATATCTTGCTGCACACCCAGCCGGTGTAAATGTCATTTCACCTAAAATTGGTTTACCATTTAAATCATAAAAATCCACTCTTACAAATGGAAATGGCTTGGATAATCTTTCAGCTATTTTTAACATTTCATCATAACACTCTGGTTTATTAGGATATTCATCACTTAAGAAATCTGGATTTCCTATATTCATTTCTTTCCATTTCAAATCCATAAACTTCATTTTTACTTCTTTAGCTCTTTCCGTACATACTAGTGTTAATTTAGGTTTACCATTAAAGCAATAAATCTTATAATCATTAGGTAATACTCCATCTTTTGTTTCTATATATTCTTCACATATTATTCTCGGTATCATTTTATCGTATTGACTTTCTAATGCTTCAAATACATATCTAGTTTTTAACCATTTTTTCAACTTCTCATTTGCTTCATTTATATTTAATTTCGACTTATCATCACAGATTATATTAAATCCACATCCATGCGTACATTTTATAGCAAATTTTTTAGGAAACTTACTCCACTCTATATCTTCACTTTGCTCATAAATACCATATAATTTAGGTAATAAGTTTTTATATCCTAAATCTTCTACATACTTTCTAACTTCATATTTATCTGCACACTTCACTACTAATTCGTTATTATCATATAATTTAAGCCACATAAGCTTTTCATTAAATGTCTTCGGTTCTTTCAAATTTAGTTTTTTTCCTGTTGAAATTCTAAATAATATTTTTGATGAAAAAACTGGAGAAATATTATATATTATCGGTGTAATCCTTCTCCACACGAATTTAACAAGTCTTCTAACTCTCTTATTCTTCATACATCCTCCAATTTGATATTTACTATACTTTATCTATAAATTCTTCAATATATTTCAAAATACTTTTAGTATTGGAAACATATGAATTAAATTTAAGTTTATCAATTTTAGTTAATGCTCCTTCTAATTCATCTATTCTCTTTATACCTTTAATAAAATTCATTTCTTCAAACTGTTCAATAATCTGTAACTGATGATCATCAACATGTTCTCCAAATTTAGATAATCTAGATACAGCTATAACTTTCTTCTCTTTTTTAACTGCACCAATTATAGCTCCAGTTCCACCATGAGTAATAACCTTATCACACTTCCCCATAATATCGCTAAATTCATCTCTATCTAAGAAATTCTTATATTCATAATTTTTTGGTTCATAATCGCTATATCCTGTTTGAGCAAATACTTCTTCTGTTATTTTTCCTTCTTCAACTAATCTATCAATTTCAATTAATAATCTATTAAATTGAAATTTTTGAGATCCTAAAGTTACAAAAATCAATATATTCCCCCCTCATATATAGCCTCTGGATAATATTCCTTCATTTGCTCCCATTGAACATAAAATTGATCAGCAAATTTATAAATTAATTTACCTGTTAATGTAGGTGAAGTTACCTTTGCAAAAGATTCAATAAATATAATCTTTTTCTTTAAAACCTTAGCAAATATACACATAGGTATTGTTGCTAATGCACCTGTTGATATAATTACATCTGGTTTTTCTCTAAGAAATATTTTAAAACTCTTAAAAGCATTAGTTATCATCTTAAATACGAAGGTTTTCTCATGTCTATTTACTTGATTTAAGTAATAAATTTTTCTATTGTCTTTTATCACCGAATATCCTGTTTTTTCTGTTACAATAAAACTATCATACTTATCCATAAGTGGCTTCAACATCATTAACTGTTCAAAGTGTCCTCCAGTTGACGCAGTAAAACAAACTTTCTTCATTCCTATTGCCCTCTTTAATATTTATTAGTCTATACCAAATAAATCCCTAGTATAAACTTTCTCTTCTACATCAAATAACTCTTCTGCTAATCTATTAGAAACAATAACATCACTAATAGTCTTAAATTCCTCTAAATCTCTAATAACTTTAGAATTAAAGAAACTTTCTTCCTTAAGAACAGGTTCATAAACTACAACTTCAATTCCCTTAGCCTTAATTCTCTTCATTATTCCTTGAATTGATGAAGCTCTAAAATTATCTGAATCAGTCTTCATAGTTAATCTATAGATACCAACTACCTTTGGATTTTTCTTAATTATTTGTTCTGCAATAAAGTCTTTTCTTGTTCTATTAGCTTCAACTATAGCTCCAATAATTTCATTTGGAACATCTTCATAATTAGCTCTTAATTGTTTAGTATCCTTTGGTAAACAATATCCACCATAACCAAATGAAGGATTATTATAATAATTTCCTATTCTTGGATCTAATCCAACACCTTCAATAATTTGCTTAGTATTTAAACCTTTCATTTCAGCATAAGTATCTAATTCATTAAAATAAGCAACTCTTAATGCTAAATAAGTATTAGAAAATAGCTTAACAGCTTCTGCTTCAGTACTATCTGTAAATAATACTGGAATATCTTCCTTAATAGCTCCTTCTTTTAAAAGATTAGCAAACTTTTCAGCTCTTTCAGATTGTTCACCAACAATAATTCTTGAAGGATAAATATTATCATATAAAGCCTTTCCTTCTCTTAAAAACTCAGGAGAGAAAATTATATTATCAGTTTCAAACATTTTCTTAACTTTTTTTGTATATCCAACTGGCACTGTAGATTTAATTACCATTGTTGCCTCTGGATTAATTGAAAGCACATTTGCAATTACATCTTCAACACTTGTTGTATTAAAACAATTCATTTCTGGATCATAATTTGTTGGCGTTGAAATAATTACAAACTCAGCATCTTTATATGCTTTATAAAAATCTGTTGTTGCTACTAAATTTAACTTCTTATTTTTTAAATAATCTTCTATTTCTTTATCTACTATAGGTGATACTTTATCATTAATCATATCTACCTTTTCTTGAATTATATCAACTGATACTACTTCATTATGTTGAGCTAATAAAATTGCATTAGACAATCCAACATAACCTGTTCCAGCCACTGCTATTTTCATTTTCAATTCCCCCATTTTTATACTATTTTATATAAAAACTAAGATGCATTTTTATCTCCCAAAAGCACTAATACAGTTTTTAATATAAGTTTCATATCTAATTTAAAGCTTCTTTCCCTTACATATTTAATATCAAGCTTCATCCAATCCTCAAAATCAATATTATTTCTTCCACTTATTTGCCATATACATGTTAATCCTGGTTTAACTTCAAGCCTTTCCATCATCCATTGTTCAAACTTTTTAACTTCCTTTGGAAGACTTGGCCTAGGCCCAACTAAGGACATATCACCCTTAATAACATTAATAAGCTGAGGTAATTCATCTATAGATGTTTTTCTAATAAACTTACCTACCTTTGTTATTCTAGGATCATCCTTTATTTTAAACATAGGTCCTGACATTTCATTTTGACTTTCCAGTTGTTCTTTAAGTTCTTCTGCATTAATTACCATTGATCTAAATTTATACATATAAAATTCTTTTCCATTTAAACCTACTCTTTTTTGCTTAAAAATCACTTCACCTTTAGATTCTAATTTGATTAACATTGAAACTATTAAAATAAGTGGAGATAGTAATATAAGTCCTGTAAAAGATGCTACTATATCAATTATTCTTTTAATTACTTCATATAATATATTACTTCTTTCATTTTCGATTACTTCACTCATTTAACCCCTCCATTTAAATATTTATTGTTATTCCCCGTAATAATAATAGTTATTCTTCTTATTTTCTACCCCATTTAAAACAGTACCAATAATTTTTCCATGTACCTTTTTAATTAAATCCACAGAATTTAAAACCATTTCCCTTTTAGTAGATCCAGCTCTTACCACTAGCAGTACCCCATCTGCTTTAGTTGATAATACTTGTGCATCTGTCACTGCTTGTAGTGGTGGTGTATCAAGAATGATATATTTAAATTCCTTCTTCATTTCTTTAATAAAAGCTGTCATAGCTCTAGATGATAACATTTCTGAAGGGTTAGGTGGAATTTTTCCTGCTGTTATAATTGTTAAATTTTCATTATAACAATTGGCAACATCTTCAAAAGATTCCTTCCTTAATAAAAGTTCCGCAGTTCCAGACATATTTGATATTTTAAATTTTTTATGTATTGAAGGTTTTCTCATATCACAATCTACTAATAAAACCTTATTACCACTTTGTGCTAAAGAAAGAGCTAAATTCCCACTGGTCGTTGATTTCCCTTCCCCTGGCACTGAACTTGTTACTACAATTGCTCTATATTCATCATCAAAAGAAGAATATTCAATATTACTTCTTAAACTTCTGTAAGCTTCAGCATCAATTGACTTTGGTGCTTTTTCCATTACAAACATTATATTTTCCTCCTAATCTAAATCAGACATTGGAATAACTCCAAGTACAGGTATATCTAAATCTTTTTCTAATTGTTCTTTGTTTTTATAAGTATTATCTAAATATTCTAATAAAAACACTATACCAAGGCCTACCATCATTCCTAAAATGAAAGCTATAGCTATATTCATCTTTTTATTTGGTGCTACTGGTTCTTCTGGTAATTCTACAGTTTCTAGAACTCTCACATTACCATTAGGTACTAATTCTTGTGCTGTTGTAATAAATTCATTTGTTATATTCTCCAACATATTTTTTGCTATATTGGGACTTGTACTTTTATATGCTATTTGTATCATTTGTGTATCAGCCACTGTTGTAATAGATACATTATTTAATACATCTTCTACCTCCAATTCATATTCACTATTAGTTATAGATCTATTAATTAAATCCTTAGTTTTTATAAGCTCTGAATATGTTTTTAAAAGTTTTTGATACATTGTTATATCATTATAGTTATAATTTTCTACACTACTTTCTTCTTTACCTATAAAAACTTTTGTACTTGCTTCATATGTAGGTGCTATTATAAAAAAGGTAAAAATCCCTGATACCAATGTTGCTATTAAAGTACATAAGGCTATTATTTTCCACCTTTTCTTTACTGCATCTATTATTTCAGATATACTAATTACTTGTTCTTCCATATACTTTTCACACTTCCTTTTTATAAATATTATACGACTTTTTCTATTATATAACTTTAAATCATAAAAATACTACACAAATTTCAATTTATTATTAAATTAAATTAAATCCACTGTGATTTTGAATGTTTTTATTTGTCACTTTACATAATATTTTATATTATTTCTTTATTATTTTTAAGTATTTTTTATTTCTATTAAAACCAATTTAATGTATTTGTACTAAATAATTTAGATTTAAAATATTCCAAATAACTTTTTTCTTTCTTTTATAAGTGCTAATTTTCTTATTATTTCTTTATCTTCTAATATTAATTGTCCATTTTTACCAAATTCACATTTATAGTCTCTTAAAACTCCTGAAATCACTTCTGATATATCTGTGTTTCTATTTACATTAGAATGAGCATCTGAACCAACAACAGAATACACATTATTTTCTAAATAGTTTAATGCTAATCTTTTTACATCCTTACCAAAATCACCAATTACACTTCCTGTATTTAATTGAAATAAATATCCTTCTTTTATAAAATCATTAATTAAACTAGGATTTTTAATAAATGGTATATACCTTTCGGGATGAGCAATAATTGGTATAATTCCCTTTAATGTTAGCTCATATAAATTGTCAATAACACTATTAACATCAAACTCCATCATTGGAAGTTCAATTAACATATATCTGCTATCATTTATAGTTCCAATAGCACCTTCCTCATAATACTCTAATATATTTTCCCTATAATAGACCTCTTGTCCACAGTATATTTCTATATCTAATTTTTCTTCACTTACCATTTGTCGTAATTCATTTACTTTATCTTTTACCTCACTATATTCAACATTAAATCTTCCTTTCATATAATGTGGCGTTGCCACTATTTTTTTTACTCCACATTCAATAGATAACTTTAACATTTCTAAAGTCATTTCCTTACTCTTAGACCCATCGTCTATTCCATAAATAATATGTGAATGCATATCTACCATAATCTTCCTCCATATAACATATTATTAAATTATAAGCCTCTTAAATAATATATCATATTTTATATTTTTTTGTATAATTACATTCTTAGTAATTTTAATAACCCTAAATGAAAAAATACCCTATATTTATACATAGGATACCTTTATTCATTTATCTTTATTCATAATAGTTATATTTCTTTTCTACAGTATTTTTAACTGCATTTAATACTGTTCCCATTACTGTTGCATTTACTTTTCTTAATAATCCCACCGATGAAGCAACTTGATTTTTCTTGGTAGATTCTGCTTTCACAACTAATAATGTTCCATCAGCTTTACTGCCTAAAATTTGTGCATCAGTTACCAATTGTACTGGTGGTGTATCTATAACTACATAATCAAAATTTTCTCTAGCTTCCTGTAAAAATATATTCATAACTTCACTTGCTAATAGTTCAGATGGATTTGGAACCTTAGAACCTGAAGTGATAACTGTTAAGTTTTCATTATATTTATAAGAAACTTCATCAAAAGATGATCTACCCCTTATTAACTCAGTTAATCCTTTTGAATTAGATATTTTAAATTTTTTATGTAAACTAGGTTTTCTTATATCACAATCTATTAGTAAAACCTTTTTTTCAGTATCAGACATAGAAATAGCTAAATTCCCTGCTGTTGTACTTTTCCCTTCCTCAGGAAAAGAGCTTGTAACAACAATTACTTTATATTTATCATCAAATGATGAATATTCTATATTAGTTCTCAATCTTCTATAAGATTCTGCTTCAGTTGATTTAGGTTTTCTAGCTATTGCAAACATTATAAGCACCTCTCCAATAATAATTCTTCATAAATTATATATCACCTTCTCCATTCTGAAAAGATTGGCATTTTATATTTATTACGACAAATAAGTTATTTTTTTCCTTATTTAATCCTTCTTATTTTTATGTTATTCTATTTATTATTAAATTTATAAATTAAAAGTGCTTATAATCTTTATTTTAAATATAATTTTTAATAATTCTTAATAATTCTTATAAAACCCTTAATATTTCATTGTCATTTATTGTCTTAATTTTTTTTATTATCTCTTATCTACTATAATACATTTATGGATTTTATTTTTAATTTTTATATTGATTTTATGCATATTAATAACGATAATAAATATAGTTAATAATTAATTTTTTATAAATACATACCAATGGGAGGAAATATAATGAACTCAAAATTTTTAAATAAAGCAATTTTGATGCCACTATTCTGTGGAATTTGTTGCTTTACTTTAACCTTTTTGCTAACTAAAGGTATTAAACATGATGAAGGTAAATATCTTGAAATAACAAGTAGAAACAAAAAATTATTATCAAATTTGCAAAAAATAGACTTGGAAATCTCATCTTTAGAAAAACAAATACTTGATGCTAATGAAGATATTTCTAAACTAAAATCTCAAAAAGAAAGTCTTCAAATTTCACTTGGATTAGACATTGAAGAAACTACAGAAAATGAAAATGGTGAAGGTGAAAATGTGAATTCAAATTTAGCTCTTCCATTACAAGATACTGAAAAAGATGTAAGCTATCCTAGCTACTCTGAACAAGAAACTTCTTATTCAACTAATAATTCATATAGTAGTAGTTTAAATGGTGGAAACTCATCAATAGTTGAAAGTACTCCTCAAACACCAGAGCCTCCAGTAGTTGTTCCTCCAGAAAACAATAATCCAATTGAATCCAATACCGAGCCGGATAATAATTTGGATACTGACTCTATTCCACCTACATCAGCTGAAGATGATATACCTTCTGATTCATCACCTGATAGTGATACAAACTAAATATTATGAAATTAAAAAAATATATGCTAAATTAGTAGTAAACATGTAATAAATAAAATATAGAGCGGAGGTGAAAACTGTTATCAGTTTAAAAAATATATACTTATAAATGTTTATGCATTGGTAACGGTTATTATGGATACAAAAAAAATAATACGCAAAAGAAAAAATATAAAACTAACTAATTATTTAACAATAATTATAATATGCATCATTTCCATCTTTGCTGGTTTCTTTACAGAAAAAATATATTCATCTTTTTCAAAAATTTCTTCATTAGAGAAGTCTAATATAAAAAATGAAGAATCCCTTAAAGAAAAGCAAACTGAGCTTTCTAAATTAAAAGAAGAACTTCAAAATAAACTTGATTCCATTAAAGAGTTAGAAGAAACTATTTCTAAACTAAATTCTCAGTTAGAATAATCATACTCTTGGGAGGAGGATTATTATTTAGAATAAACTTTATACTCTTATACTTAATAAATAAAAATGAGTTATATCAAATTTGATTTTGATATAACTCATTTTTATTTATTGCTCCATTTGTAAAATACATTTATAGCTGATTGATAATTATATAAAACTCCATCAGAACCTAGCATATACTTTTTTACTGTATTATTTGCTTGCCCTAAATGTACTGTAAAATAATATATATCTTATTGTTGTATTTTTTAAGTTATAATTTAAACTTTTTAAATATAGCTGGGTATAGTCCAATACCGAAGAATACAACCATAAAGTATCTGATGAAATCAAATACTAATTTTTTAGGTAAAATTGCTTTTAAACCAACCTTTAAAATAATTAATATTGCAAGTCCAATTACTACTCTTAAAATTTTATTAGATAACTTTCCTTCCACAGAAAAATTAATATACTTCTTTTCCACATAAATACCTAGAACAAAGCCTAAGAATGTTCCCATTCCCTTAATAAAATCTGCTGAATGAGCATAGAAAAATGCTGGTAGAAAAATTGTAAATGTAGCAAAATATAAAGCAATCCTATTATTAATTTTACCAAATAACTTATATGTAATAAAAGATGTCAACAAACCAAAGATAGCTCCAAACAAAACATCTTTGGGATAATGTACTCCTAGATATAATCTTGATATTGCTACAGAAACTATAATAATACCTGAAATAGCATACATATAATTCTTCTTTAAATAAATAGCTATTGCTCCCCAAAAAGAAGCTGTCCCTTGTGTATGTCCACTTGGAAAAGAATATCCAGTGGCAGTTTCAACTCTTAGTGATCTTATGCCTGGCTCTCCTATAGGTCTTTTTGCTTTAAAAACATCCTTAACAGCTCCATTTATCAATACACTAGTTAAAGAAGAATAAGCAATATACTCGCCCATTTTCTTATTAAATGTCCAATAAATAACAGCAATTAAAGGAATTAAAATTGCTTCTTCTCCAAACATAGTTATTAATTGAAATAATCCATCCAAAAACGGACTTGCTATACTTTGTATTGACCTGATAATATTTAATTCAAACTCCATAATTATCCCCCCTTACAATTTAATAACAATATTATATCACTCATTAAGAAAAATTTTTAATTCACTTACCAAAATTTTCTTAAAATTATAAAGCTAATATTTTTAGATAGACATATTAATCTTATGATTAATATCTAAAATACTTACCTCAACCTTCTTGCTTACAATTAATCTAAAGTTCTCTTACACCATATTATTTAAATTATTTTTTATATTTATGAATAAATTACTAATAATATACCTATAATAATTAATGAACGTTTATCCTTTTAAAAATCAATATTTATACTTGTGCTAAACTAAAAGAAGATGCTGCATCAAATGTTATTTTGATACAGCATCTTTCTGAGTTCTAAAGTATTTTATTTATACTAAATACTAAATTTCAAACTTAGTTACTTTTCTTTCAGTTACTTGTGCTGCTGACTTAGCTACAAAGTTTCCCTTAGAAGTTTGAAAAATATCATTTGCTATTATAGCATCCATAAGTGTCACTGCTTCATCTTGTGTTAGATTCTCCTTCACATTAGAAACTGACATTGTTGTTTTTTCCCCTGTAGAAGTTAAAAAAGTCATTGATAAAGTAAATTCCATAAAAAACACCCCTTTTTAATTGATAATTAATGAAAAAACCCCTTAATTTTTCATTTTCAATTTTCCATTTTTATTGTTCTGATTTTAGTAGTGATACTTCTGTTAAGTAGTAGTATCTAGTGTTTGCCCCTATAACACCTTTGATTGCTTCTGCTACTGCATAAACCTTTTCTGGATCTGCCCCATCTTTTACCCCTGAAAAGCTCTTTTTGCTGTAAGTAGCATTACCACTTGAATCCACCCCACTTTCCACTTCAATTGCTAATGATGTTGTTGAAATTTCCTTGCTTACTGCCATTTTACAGTCCCCCTTTTTATTTATCTTGTAAGTCTTTCGCCTTACATATAATAAATATGCACCTAAAAAATTTTGTGAAATTTTTTTAGGAATTTTTCAAATTTATTTGAATATTTTTCATATAGATGTAAATACTTATAATACCCTTTTAATTTAAAACCTTCGTGTTTTTAAATTCATTTTCCTTTTTATTTTTTGTTTTATTTAGTGTCATTAAACTTAAAAAGCTGATTACATAGAAACCTAACCTTCCATGTAACCAGCTTTCTGCTTAAATTAGCTTATATCATTTACTTTAGTTTTTTAAAAATTGGCTGATGAAATGAGTTCTTGCCGAGTACACTGATTTTTAAATTCTTATTTGTATTTACTTCATTTAAAAACAACTTATCAAGACTAAGTTTAGTACCAACTGTCATCCTATTCCAAGTATATCCTTTGAACAAATCTCTTACTAAAAACTCTTCACCTTCATTTAAATTATTAACCTCGGAAATAGCTTGTTCTAAATATTCATTCATATCTATTCCTCCAAAATAATTAATATAAATAAAATATAATTTTAATGTACCGGCTTTATATCCATCTATTTTGTTTATATTAAAAAAATAATAATTTTATTCCTATAATATGTCTTATTCTCACTAAAATAATTTGTCGATAAGATTTTTTTACAAATTGGTAAAAACTGAATATTTATATAGTATAATAAACACATGTTCTATTATGTGTTTTATTTTTTAAAAAGGGGGAGTTAAAAATGGATAAGACCATAGTAAAAAAATTTAAAGAAGGAAATAAAGATGCAGCTCTAGCTGTACTGCACAAATATGAACCACTTATTAATAAGTATTGCTTAAAGACAAACTTAAAGGGATTTGATAAAAATGATCTTAGGCAAGAAGCTAGCCTTTCAGTACTTAAAGCCTTAAATGCTCTAGATTTAAATAAAGACAGCATAACATATGATGCTTATATCATGAATACCATCAGAAATACCTTTAATCTACTTATCCGCAATCACCACAAATCTAATTTAGAATCCAGTCTCAATATTAATGTAGTAGGTGATTATGATATCATTGATTTATTAGAAGATAGTGTAAATCTAGAAGAATTACTAATTTCAAGTTCTATACACACAACACTAAAAGAAGCATTATCTACCTTATCATCAGATGAACTAGAAGTACTTTATCTTATCTTTTACAAATTCAAAGGAAAACTTAGGCCTTATTGCTTAGAAAAAGAAATCACACGATATGAAGGAAAAAAGAACTTAGATTTAATATTATCCAAGCTTAGAAAATTTTTCATATAATATATTATTATATAAAAAATGCGTGTTGGCACTTGCTCAATCACGCATTTTTTTATTAACTTAAGTTACATTATTGTCCTTTTTTCTTCTGACAAATTTAAAGCCTATTAAAATAGCTGTAAGTGCCACTACTAGTGCCACAGCCTTTGAATTCCCCCCTGTATTAGGAAGGGTTCTTCTATAATTTTTGCTGGTGTTAGTACTTAACTTACTAGCCATAGAAAGTCCGCTTAATTTGTTAATAGTGCTTCCACTGCTGACATTACCATTACCACTTGGAAAAGTTAATTTTGGCATAAGTGAATTTTCCTTAAATACCAAAACAGGTCCCTCATTATCTTTCGAAATAGTAAATTTAACTGGAATCATATCCAAAACATAACCTGCTTCAGGTGCTATTTCTATAAAGTAATAATCTCCTTCAATCAAATTATCAACAGTAATTTGCCCTTGTTCATTGGTGGTGTAGATATCTCCCATCTTATCTAGATTTTCATCAAGTAAAATGAACATAGATCCTACAAGAACCTTTTCATTATTTCCTCTTTCAACATTGGTTAATACTACAGATCCCTTATAAAACTCCTCTGCTGGTTCTTCTGGATTAGGCTCTGTATTAACTTTTGGAATAGCTGTAATGCTTGCACCAATTAAAGCTGCTCCATTTACAAGTACTTCTGTGCCTTCAGTAACACTTTCCTCTGTATGTGCTATAGTACCACTTATGGTAATTTTCCCAATGTATATTGATCCTACATCTAAAATTCTTTCTTTAAAAATAAGTTTTACAGTGCCATCATCTGCAACACTTTCTTCACTGAAATCAGTTTTTTCATATTTTATATCTTTTACAGTGATAAATGTAGGAATCTTAATCTCTAATGTATCTCCAGCCTTTATTTTATCCTTAGTACAGTACATTACACTTAAATCAATATCATCGTCTTCATTTAAGCTAATATTGTCTTCATAGTTTACTTCTTCATCATTAATTAATAATGATATCTTCATTTGTTCAGTATCTTCTTCATCTTCTTTAGGCTCTTCACTTTCAGTGTCACCTTCATTTAGTTTTTCTGTAGATTCTCCAGGCACTATAACTTCTTCTTTATCTTCAGTTATAGCTCCTTCAGATTCTTTTTCATATTGAAAAATTTCTTCTTGTTCATTAGCTTCCTCTGCAGTAGGAAGTTCTTCTTTTGTTTCTTCAACAAACTCTTCATAACCATTACTTACATTAACTGTCGTAACCTTATGATTTTGGGTATCTTCATATTCTTTTATTTCTTCTGTAATAAGAAGTTCATTTTCAGCATCAAATTCTTCATTACTTTGAATTTCTGCCTGCTCTGAAACTACTAGATTAACTTCTCCATCTTCTAGCTCATCTGCTTTTACTGTAATATTAGAAAATAAGCTTATAAACATAAAAATGCTTATAAATATTGCTATGCTTCTAACATTTGCGAATCTTCTTTTTACCCCTTTCATATATTCACCCTTTTTGTTGATATATTTATAAGTATACTTATATCTAGATTATATACCAAATAAATACTCTTTTAAATTTATTTTCATAAATTTTATTAATATTACTTATACTATGAATATATATCTTTACTTATATTTCACTAATTATATACTCCATGTACTTTTCTTTAAATTCTTTATACTTTCTTTTTGAAAAATATATTATCTCACCAGTGGATAGTTCCAATAACTCCTTGTTTATCTTTGATATGTATTTTAAATTTACTAAATAGCTACTATGTGGTTTATAGAAATTATATTTTGTTAATACTTCATTCCAGTATGATAATGGCCTCATAGAATAATACTTACCTGAATTACAATGAAATACTACTTTTCTATTTTCAATTTCCAAATATCTTATATTACTTATAAAAATCTTATTTATTTCATTATTATAATTTAATATTATATATTTGTTATTTCTTTTAATTTCATTAACTACAGTAGATATTTCATTATATAGTTCCTTTTCCTTTACAGGTTTAACTAAATATCTAAATGCATTTACTTTAAATGCTTCTGCCCATAACTCCTTTGATGCTGTTAGAAAAATTATCTTAACCTCTTCATTGGTTTCCCTTATTTTTTTTGCTGTGTCTATGCCTGATATTCCATTCATTTTTATTTCTAAAAAAATCACATTATATTTACTATGGTTACTATTTAATAACTCTTCACCACTGATAAATTTATCTATCATAAAATCCATATTCTCTTTTATTGAATACTTCTTAATCACATCTACTACATATTTTATTTGCATTGCATTATTTTCACATATTGCTACATTAATCATTAGTTAATACCTCCCTAAATTCAAAATCTAACACTTAAAACCTAAATATAAAAGAACCCTATAAAATAGATTTATTTAACACCTATTCTATAAGATTCCTCCATAATATAATTACCAATACATATCCTTTATAATTAACTTTAATTTATACTCCTATAATACTCATTAATAAGTTTGTCCAATCTAACACTTAATTCTAAAATCTTATTGTCACTTAAAGAACTACTTTTGTCAATTTCATATTCTAGAATTTCTCTTATCTTATCAATTTCATCATATATCTCCATAAAACCACCTCTTCAATAATATTATTCTAAGATTACAACATAAATTTATTTAAATGTATCTTTTTGTAATATTGTTGTTTTTTTTTGTTAAAATGTATGGATATATTTTTATTCTCTTAATTCATATTTTCAACTTAATTGTTTAAAAAAGTATACTGTAAAGAATATAAACGAAATCTATAGTTTAGGATTTTTCTTTAAAATTATTTTAAATTGTGTACTAAATTTCTTAAGAGATTCTGGTTCAAGCTCTATGGTTCCTTCATGAAGATCAACTATTGTTTTAGCTATAGCAAGACCAAGACCTGATCCCTGTTTGCTATTTCTTGATTCATCACCTACTGTAAATGCTTCAAATATATTATTTGCTATATCTTTTGAAATTCCCTTTCCATCATCAGCAATTATTATTTCATAAATATCATTTTTTTCTTTCAATGATACATATATATTAGTACCTTTTTCATTATGTTTAATGCTATTGCCTAAAATATTATCAAATACCCTTTGTAACTGAACCTTATCAATTTTTATTTCCATTTCCTCTTCTGGAATATCCACTTCTATATTAAAGCCACTTTCAACTATATCTTCATATTTTAAAGCAATATATGCTCTTAAATATTCACTTAAATCAACTTTTTCAAAAATAAGATTAAAGTCTGGATGCTCTAGTTTACTGTATTCATGAAAAATATTAATAAGCTCTGTAAGCTTCTTTGATTTTTCATAAATAATCTTTATATACTTATCCTTATCTTCATCAGAAATTATTCCATCTGAAAGCGCTTTAGCGTATCCTTGAATACTTGTTATAGGTGTCTTTAAATCATGTGATATATCTGCCATCATACGTTCTTTATCATTCATCAACTTCTTACGTTGATTTTCACTATCTTCAAGCTTACTTACCATAATATTAAATCTATCACATATATCTACAAACTCACGAGGTCCACTATAATCTACAGGTTTTTTTCTTTTTCCTTCTGTTAAAAGTTCCATTGCTTTATTAAGCTTTTCTAATGGCTCATAAAACTTACTTCTAAGAACAAATACAAATATCACTACTAAAATTATATAAGCTATTCCAAACACAACAAAATCTATCTTAGTTAATATATTCATTTTTTTAAAGAAACTATTTGTGTACAACTCTCTTGATTTAATAATAGCTGTTCTTTTTATGCCGTCATTATTAATATATTGATACTTTTCAATAAATAGTCCATTATTATAATAACCTCTCATATAAATAATTTCTTTTTCAGTATAATTTTTTTTTGCTGGTGCATTATCACTTTCTAATATAACATTCAAATTTTTATCTAATACTTTAAACCATTTACTAGTAGATTTTAATGAATTGCTTATAACACCTTCTGAATAATATGATTCAGCAATAATTAGCTTATAACTTTCCCCATTTTCACTATAATAATCATATATATTTAAATATGTATCATCCTTTCTATAGTTTGGTATAGCATTTATCTCATCTTCATTATATTTTTCCTTATTAATATCCTTTCCTAAAGAATAAATTAAATTATAATTTTCATCTAATATTTCTATAGTACCATCTTCACCTGTTATCTCTTTTAGATTTAATTTATTAAATTTTTCTTCCTTCAAGTAATTTTGATATTTCTTAGTTAATCCTAAAATAGCATCATAATCACCAAATATTAAATAATTGCTAACATTGTTTATTAATATAGCTGAAATTATAATAATTACTGTGAATAATATGTAATTATTAATTAGAAGGGAAAATATACTTCCCCTTCTATTTGCCTTTTTAGATTTTTTCAATTTTATAACCAAGCCCCCTTACTGTTTTTAAATACATTGGGTTCTTTGAATCATCTTCTATTTTTTCTCTAATTCTATAAATATGCACCATTAATGCACCATCATCATTTTTGAAATATTCTCCATTAATATTTTCATAAATTTGCACCTTTGTATATACTCTTCCTGGATTACTCATTAAAAGAGCTAATATCTTAAATTCAGTTGGAGTTAGTTGAATTTCTTCCCCATTCTTAGTTAAAGATACTGTTTCTTCATTTAATACTAATTCACCAACTTTTAATATTTTCTTAGATTCTTCTACATTATCTAACTTAAATTCATAACACCTTCTTAAAAGTGACTTTACTCTAGCTACTACTTCCAATGGATTAAAAGGCTTTGTAAGATAATCATCAGCACCTAAGTCAAGACCTAGTATCTTTTCACTATCAAGAGTTTTAGCTGATAAAATTATAATGGGAATATTTGTTATCTCTCTAATTTTTTTAGTAAGTTCATAACCATTCATCTTAGGCATCATAATATCTAATAATGCTAAAGATATTTGACTATTTTTTACTATTTTAAAAGCATCTTCTCCATTATCTACAGATATAACTTTATATCCATCCTTTTCTAAATATAATCTTAATAAACCAACTATATCCTCATCATCTTCTGCAATTAATATATTTTTTGTCATATAATTAATTTACTCCTCTTTACTCGTATCTTAATGCATCAATAGGATTCATCTTTGCTGCTTTACTAGCTGGATAATATCCAAAGAATATCCCTATGGCCATACAGAAAGCAACTGAATATAAAATTGCATAAATATTAGCTTTAACACTATATCCCATGATTTTTGCACCTATTGCTCCAAAACAATTTCCTATTATAACACCTATTATACCTCCTATTATACATATAATTACCGCTTCCACAATAAATTGTATAAGTATAACCCTCTTTCCTGCTCCTAATGCTTTACGAATGCCTATCTCTTTTGTTCTTTCTGTAATTGAAACCATCATTATATTCATTACACCAATACCACCTACTAAAAGTGATATTGCTGCTACAGCACTTATTCCTAGTTTAATACTATTAATCATCTTATTTGTAGATTCCATCATTGATTCCATACTATATCCAGTTGGTTCAAATTTTTTATTTGATTTATAGGCTTCAGAAAAATAGCTGTTTGTCTTATTTAAAAACTCATTTAAATCTACATTTTCTTTAGGTATAATAGTAAAATATTCATACCCCTTACTTTTATTATTAATTTTTTTATAAATTGACATAGGAATAAATACTTTTGTACTTGTTTTTCCATCTGATGAATACATACCTTCTCCATCATTTTTATTATACTTATATACACCACATATATATAGCTTTACTGTATTCTTTCCTATATTTGCTTCAAAAGATTTACCTAAAACTTCATCATATGTATATTTACCTTTAAAATACTTATCAACAAAACTATCACTTACTACAGTAACAGCTCTTAATTCATCATTATCTTTTTCCGTTAAGGCTCTTCCAGATATTATTTTAACATTTTCACCTTTGAAGTAATCTGCATTTACAGCATATACCTCTATATCAACTTTGATTCTTCCATTTAAAAGAGTACTACTTCCAGCACTTTCTGAAAGAGGTACTGCTAATAAATCATCAGCAAATTTTTTTTTATAATCACTTATTATTTCATCTGTAACAAAATCCTTTTCTGTGGGTGCTTCATATTCAGAATAAATTTCTTCTCCATTTTCATTATATGTAATTAAATTTTTTTGTTCTAAGTACATATTAATATTTCTAGCACCAAAACCTGACATTTCACTATTTATTGATGCAGCCAGTGAATCTCCTATGGTAACAATGGTAATTACAGAGGCAATACCTATTATAATACCTAACATTGTAAGTAACGCTCTAAGCTTATTTGCTTTTAAACTGCTGATAGCTAGCCTTACATTTTCCATTAATCCCATTAACTCACCACCTCTTTGCTATCATTTATAATTTTTCCATCTTTTATGGTTACAATTCTAGGACATTGCTCTGCTATTTCTTTACTGTGAGTTATAAGAATAATTGTTTTTCCTTGATTTTTATTTAAATCATTAAAAATATTCATTACCATAGTACTAGTTTCACTATCAAGTGCTCCTGTTGGCTCATCCGCAAGAATTATTGCAGGATTATTAACTAAACTTCTAGCAATGGCAACTCTTTGCTTTTGTCCTCCTGAAAGCTCATTAGGCATATGATTCATTCTAGATTCCATTCCAACTTTACTTAAAAGCTCCTTAGCTCTTTTTGTACGCTGTTCTGCTGGTACACCTGCATAAAGCATAGGTAATTCCACATTTCTAAGAGCAGATGTTCTTCCTATCAAATTAAAATTTTGAAAAACAAAACCAATCTTTTTATTTCTAATAACATTCATTTCTGATTCATTGGCATTTTTTATATCTATACCATCTAAATAATATTCACCTTTAGTTTGTTTATCTAAAACCCCTATAATATTCATTAATGTAGATTTACCTGAACCTGATTCACCTACAATAGCCACAAATTCTCCTTCATAAATTTTCAAATCTATACCATGTAGTATTTCTATTTCACTTTCTAATCCAATATTATATGCCTTAATTATTTCTTTCATTTCTATTAGTGGTTTGACTTTATCTATCATTATGCTTCACCTTTACTTTCATTCTCAACACCTTCTGTTGTTTCATTATAATTTGTAAGATCAGCAAGTATTTCACTACCTTCTTTTATGCCACTTCCACTTACTTCAACATAATAATCATTTTCTTCTCCAAGAGTTACTTCTGTTTCAATAAATTGATTATCTTTTCCTTTTACCATTAGGAAATATTTTCCTCCCACCTCTTTAACTGCATCTTTAGGAACCATAAGAATATTTTTCTTTTCTGAAACTATTATCTCTGCTTTAGCATTTGTTCCAATATATAAATCTTTAGCATCATCTATAGATATATCTGCTGAAAAACCACTTGTTTCTCCAGCATTAGCTGTAGGAGATATTCTTGTAAGCTTTCCTGAAATCTTTTTATCACTAGAATTAGTAGTAATCAATGCATTCATACCTACTTTTGCATTTTTAATTTCATACTCTGGAATAATAGCACTTATAATAAGCTTATTATCAGATTGAATTGTAGCAACTTGTCCCTCTGGTACTGCCCCTACCTTTACTTTTAGTTCAGTTACCTTCCCATCTGTTTCAGCCTTTAATACAGTTTTTGATAATCTTTCTTCTAAATTTTTTAATTCTTCATTATCATCAGCTTTTTGTAGTTGTTTATATGCATCATTAACTGATGATTCAAGATTAGATATTTCTCCATCAGCACTATTAATCACACTTAAACGATTTGCTACTGCTGCTTCATATTGTTCCTTAGCTAAATTTCTATTGCTTATTTTTTCATTAAATATTGCCAGTGCTGCATTATAGCTTTCTTTTATTTCTTCATAATTATAAAGTTGTTTTGCTTCTTCTAATTCTCTTTGTTTATTATTTAAATTTTCTTCTGCACTTTTATAAGCTACATATTCATCAGAAGAAGCATTTCCTCCACTAGCTATCCAAGCATTATAAGCAGAATTTTTAATATTCTCAGCTTCATTATAATTATTTACTTTACTTTCTATTGCACTTAACATTGTGTTATATGTATTTTGAATCTTTTTATAAGTTCCATCATAATTATTTAAATCATTTTCTGTGTTTTCATAGTTACTTTTTAAATTTGATACTACATTATCTTGTGCTGATACTGAAGATACTTTAACATTTTTTGCTTCTTTTAACTGATTAGATAATTTATTATAATTAGCTTCTAATTCTTTCTTATTTTCAGCTATTTCAGATTTTTTCTTTTCAATTTCTTTTGTTATATCACCATCATCTAAAGTACAAATAACATCTCCAGCTTTAACATAGTCTCCAACTTTTACATTAACAGACTTAACTTTTTCCGTTAATGATGTTGAAACCATTGATACTTCTGCACTTTCAATTTTACCATTTACATTTATTGACCTATTTATTTCTCCCTTTTCAACAAAAACAGTTCTAGCATAATTTTCAGAATCTATTGTTTGTTGTGATTTATAAGAATTAATTTTAACAATAACAATTCCCCCAGCCAAAACAGCTAAAACCATAAATATACATAAACTCTTTTTATTTTTATATGTAAATTTTTTAATAACATCCTTAATCTCTTTTCTCTTCATAAAGCAGTTCATCCTTTCACTATTATATAAATTTATTTTAAATATTAGATATTAATTTTATACATAATATAACCTTAATATAACCTTAATATATTATAGTGACTATAAAATATTCATTTATAATAAGAAAGAGTCTTTTCTAACTCTTTAACTTAGAAAAGACTCTTTTTTTATTTTTAAATGCTAAAATTAATATTCCCAATGAAAATATAGAAATCCCTATGCCTAATCTTAAACCTGGTAACTTATATTTAAATTCAATTTTATGTTGTCCTGGCTGAAGTTTTACACCAATTAATCCATTTAAAATTTTAAAATAATCATACTCCTCACCATCAACTTTTAAATTCCAACCTTCATCATAAGGAATTGAAGTATACATCAATGTCTTATCTGCTGTTACCTTTATATCACCTTTAATATATCCATCTTTATATATTGTATTTTCTATTATATTATAAGATAAATTTTTATAAATGTCTTGGAATCTATCCATATCACAATAATATAATTGTACTTCATCTAAACTAAAGCTATCATTTAATACAGAAATTTCAATGGTTATTTCTTCATCCTTATCATAGGTGCCAATAAATTGAATATTATAACCATAACCTGTAAACTGATCATACTTTACATTATTATTTACTGTTATGTTAACACTATTTTGTGAACTAATATTACTTTTCTTGCTACTAAAACCATTTTCATATTCACTGGATTTTAAAAACATATATATTGGTGCATATTGCTCAGCCTTTACAATAAACTCTATGGTAGCTTTTACACCCTTAATTTCCTTTTGATATACTGTTTCATCATCATATTTCACTTCTGATAAGTTATTTAATTTAATATCAGTGATATTTAATACTTTATATATATCATAATTTTCATTAACCATTAACTTTAATATATCGTTACTATAAACAAATTTATTTTTAACTTCATTGATATTGGTAGACTCTAATCTTTCATTAACCATAAATGCTATAGGTAAAGCATAAGGATTTTCATAAACAGCATAACTCCCTTCTGTTTTAACCTTTTTATAAAACATATTTTGCTTATATTTATAGCACTTAAAAAATTCTGGCTGCTCCATGGAAATCAGATATTTAATACCTAAAATTGAATCTATGGGAATTGTTGAACCCATATTATAAACATTATTAATGACACTGGTTTTAAAACCAAAACTCTTAATTAACTTAGCTGTGTTTTCCTCATTAGCTGAGCTAGAATGACCAAGACCATTATAATTTAAAAGCATAGAATCATTTAAGGTATTTCTATAAACTTGTTCAATTCTATAAAAATTATCATTTAGTGATTTTACTTCTTCAATTAATGGTGAGATGGTTTCAATATAGCCTCCAATATGCTCTTTATCAATATATTTAATATTTTTCATGGAAAGATAAGAATTTAAAGTAAGCTCTGTGACAAGTAGTACACTAATTAAGGGCAATATAATTCTGTTGATATCATTAAATTTAATAAAAGTAGTTAAGATAATAACATAAGAAACACTAATTACAAATGTAACTACTATTTTATTTATATCTAAATAATCATAATCTCCATAACTTACTAAGATACTTATCATTGCAAAAAAAAGCGTTACTATAAACAAACTTTTAAAGTTAGTGCTTTTAATTTTTAACCAAGCTTCATATGATAAAGTAATTACAAAAAAGCAAAATATAAATGAATTTCTATATTGAAATCCTATGGGATAATCAAAGCCATGCCATAATAATATAAATGTGCTTATAAAAAAGCTTAAAGCAATAAAACCTAGTACTATTAAAGAAGTAAGTTTATTTCTTAGCTTAATTTCCTTATTAAAAAAATATAATATTAATAATTCTGCCACCATAACTGAACAATAAATATTGGCAGGTGACTTCATTACTTGTCCCATATTATAACTACCAATAAATAACTTGCTTAAGATGCTACTTAAATCCTGTTTAATGGTTATAGCTTCACTAAACAAATTAAAATCAGCCTTACCAGTACTTAAAGATATTGCCACTGGAATAAGTAAAAAAGCTGCTAATCCTCCAGTAATAATTGATGAATAAAAAAACTTAACTGTCCCTGACAAAGTAATTCTTCTATAAATACTGGCTTTATAGAAAAAGTATAATACTGAAAAAATACATATCATATAGCCTATATAATAATTGCTTACAATAACCATAAATAAAGCTATCATATATAATTTATATTTTTCATTAACTATTACTTCTTCAATACCTAATGCCACCAATGGTAATAGCATCATCCCATCCATCCACATTATATTCATTTGAAAACATATGTTATATCCCATAAGTCCATAACATAAGGAAAAAATCACTACTGATAAATCCTTCTTTTTATAAACCTTGCTTATATATATGGAAAAACATAAGGAAGCTAACCCTATCTTTATTAAATAAATACTAAAGATAAACTCACCTATAGCTGACTTAGGAAAAAATATCAAAAGCAAATTTAATGGACTTGCTAAATAGTAAGCAAATAACCCTATATTATTTCCACCAAGAGATTTATTAAATGAATAAAATATACTGCCATCTCCACTTAAAATTTCTTTAAATTTACCAAAATAAGCAACATATTGAGTATACATATCACTGGACACTATAGTCTTTTCACCAATAAAGCCTACTCCTAAGACTGTAAATATTATAAACAGTAGAACTATTGGAAGTATAAAGGATAAAATAAAGATATAGTTTTCTTTAATTTTCTTCATATGACCTAACTTCATCCTCAACTACATTTATTACTATCACTATTTTCTTATTTCTCTCTAAATTACTATTACTTATATAACCATTATTTATTCTCCATACATTATCCATAATTCACCTCTAAGTATTATTTACATTTTTCACATATTTATTTTACTATATTTGTCAAATAATACTTAAATTTTCATACGTCAATTTTCAACATTTCCCTACAATTTATTTTTATAATATTCTCTAAAATATCACTTTTATTAATTGGTTTTAATTTCTTTTTATGTTAATATATTCTTAGTATTTTAAAAAGGAGATTACTAGATGAACTGGAAAAAACTAATAAATATTCATGATTTAAAAGAATTTTTTATAAAAATAAAGTGGATTTTATCCCATGCTAAACCTGTAATACCATTTTTAATCTTTACTACTGTAATAAGTTCAGCTTCCTCTTTAATCAGCGTTTATAATACGTTAATTTCCAAATCATTAATAGATAATGCTATAGGCGGTAACACCTCGCAAGTGATAAAGTATCTTATTATCATGATCAGTATTACTTTAGGTATGATGTTATTAAATCCTATAACATCTTTATTAAGCACCCATGCTTCTACAAAGCTTAATCAAAATATTCAAAATAAAATGTTTGAACATATTGAATATAGTAGCTGGCTTGAACAAAGTAAATTTCATAGTGTAAGTTTATTGACAAGAATAACTTCTGATGTAGCAACTATAAGTTCTACTTTGCTTAGTACCATTCCTAACATTATTTCAATTTTAGTAACACTATTAGCTTCTTTTTCTACGCTTATTTATTTAGCTCCCTCCATTGCTATAATTGCAATATTTATTGGACCATTTCTTGTGTTAGTAAGCAGATATTTTAGCAAAAAGTTAAAAGCTCTTTATAAGAAAGCTCAAGAAGAAGATGTTAAATATAGAGCCTTCATTCAAGAATCTGTACAAAATATAATGATTGTAAAGACTTTTTGTATGGAAAAAATAAATATGGATAGATTAATACAAATTCAAAATAATAAATATAATATAGCCATGAAAAATACTAAACTTTCAGCTATGACTGGATTAGCCATGTCACTATGTTCAAACTTAGCTTACTTTACAATCTTTTGCTGGGGTGCTTTAAATATTTCTACTGGAGTAACTACTTATGGTACCTTTACAGCCATGCTACAGCTATATGGAAAGGTACAATCTCCATTTTCTTCATTGGCATCTATGTTTCCTGGATTAATATCAACTATTGCCGCTGCCGAAAGATTAATGGAACTTGAAGAAATACCATTGGAAAAATCATCAGAAAAAGAAGTTATTGATTTTATTAATCCAGAAATAACCTTTGAAGATGTATCTTTTGAATATAAAAAAGGTACTAAAATTATTAATGATATTAATTTAACTATTCCTTATGGTGAAACCATTGCTTTTGTAGGTCCATCTGGTGAAGGGAAAACCACTTTAATTAGACTGATACTTGCGCTAATAAATCCAAGCAGTGGTAAAGTTTATTTAAAAGAAAATAATAAAAAGGATTCCTTTAATAGAGATTACAGAAATTTAATTTCTTATGTTCCACAAGGAAATACTTTATTTTCTGGTACTATTGAAGACAACTTAAGATATGGTAACTTTGAAGCTACAGAAGAAGAAATATATGAAGCTTTAAAAAACGCCTGCGCTTTAGATTTCGTTAATGAATTAGAAAATGGCATTGAAACAGTAATTGGTGAAAAAGCTACTGGCATTTCCGAGGGACAAGCTCAACGCTTAGCCATAGCTCGCTCATTCTTAAGAAAGAAACCAATATTAATCTTAGATGAAGCAACTTCTGCTCTTGATCCTGAAACAGAAGTAAGTGTTTTAAAATCAGTTAAATCACTGCCCCATAAACCAACTTGCATCATCATAACTCATAGACCTTCAGCCCTTAATATTTGTCATCGTATAATACGACTGGAAAAAGGTCATTTAAAACAAGTAAGTAAGGAAAGTATCTTAGAAGTTGCCACTGAACTAGTATAACATTTTATAAAAAAACACCTAACAACATAATAAACATGCTGTTAGGTGTTTTTTATATTTATTCAAATTCACTTCTGATTTTCTTAAGTTCATTTAATAACTCATAAAAATTATTAATATAATCAATATATTCTTCATGAGTTAAAATTTCATAATCATCACTGGCATATCTTCTACTAAAATAAAAATCTTTTAAATCTCTACAAAGACTCTTATACTTTTTTAATTCTGGATAACCTTGCAAATATAATACTTCTAATAGTTTAACAAGATTATGTTCTTTTGATATCACTCCGTACTTCTTCTGAATAATAGCTTTTAAATTTTTTTCAATACATTGCTGACAATGAACTAGCACTCCATCTTCTAATCCTTCATTATCTTTCGTTGAATCTATAAATTTTTCATCAATATCTGCAAAATAAAACATATCTCTCTTAACCATAATTCCACTTCCTTATATCTATTAAATCTTTTATTATATCTCCTTCAAAGCTTATTTCCTTACTTAATTCAATATATCTATTTTTATTATATAATTTAATATCTACACTTCTACTTAAATTTAGGTTATCTATATCATCTTCTAATTCATGTCTTAATTTTCTTAATTCACTAACACTTTTATTATCATCAATTAATATTAATATATCAATATCACTACTATTTTTATATTTTCCCTTTGCTATAGAACCAAATAATAATATATCTGCATTTTTTAATCTATAAATACATATATCTCTAATCTTAATAATCTCATTTCTTATGTTTTTATCAAGAGAGTACTCAACATCATTTTTTATATTACAACCATAAAACATGATTTAATCACATCCTAAATAATATCATTTTATAATATTATATCCTAAAATTTATTTTTATTATATATATATATTGTTAAAATCAATAAGTTTAAAATTGAATCTATACTTTTCTATTTAAAATAAAAAATAAGCTTAAGGTCATATTTATCCTTAAGCTTATTTTTTACTAAATTACATTTTTAATATTATGAGCCACTTACTGTTGAATCATTTGAACCATGATTTTTTGGATGCCATCTATTATGCTTATTACACCATACCCAATCTGGGTGCTGAGTAGGTTTTTTATTTGGATCTGTGTAGTCTTCATTGCCTAATCCAATAACTTCTGTACCTACCCAATTACAATAATCTACATACTCTATATCATTTGTTAAGTTTACTGATAAATCTCTTAATTCAGGTTTTACAAATTCTTTTTTCATTTTCCATTCTCCTTTTAAGTTAATATTTATTTATTTTAAGACTATAATAAGTCATAGATACTAACTAGCAAATTTGGCAACTACGGCATATCCATGTCTATTGCCTCCACCTGTAACAAAATAATCTCCACATCTGATCCAAGCATGAGCTAACATTTGATTATTATTGTCTTTCTTTACTCCTAAATAAAGAGTTGTAGATACTCCCTGTTTCTTTAACATTTTTTGAGCCGTTAATGCTTGTACTAAACATTTACTTTCCCATGGTGTATGATAAGATACTATTCCTACTATCCTTGCTATTCTTACAGCTTTTTTATAGCATTCATCATCTACTTCCTGTGGTGACTCCAACTTAATCTTACCCATACGCTTTCTCAATTTATTAAATGGTACAAATAATATAAAAGATCTAAAGTAACCCATATATATAAATGCTTTTATAAAAGCTAATTTATCCTGATTTTTTATTTTGAAAAATGTTTTTATTTTTTTAAAGAACTTTAATAAGCTCTGCATCTTTTAATCTTCCTAAAAACTCCATTACAGTATTTTCACAAGTTTCTTCATCTACTTGATATTCATTAGTTAAAGTTTCTATTATATTTACTATAGAAGTATTTCCCTCAATAAGTTCCCATATTCTACTTCCTACTTCATTCATCATAAAGTATTGACCTTTATCTAGGTTCATCATTACTTTTTCACCATCAAGATCCGTATCATCTATTTCTTCATTTTTTGAAACAACAGAATCAAGATTAACTCCATAATCCTTTTTTACTTCTCCAACTTTTCCTGAAAACTTTTTAAAATCTAACATATGATTCACTCCTTCTTAATTTATACTTTGTAATGTTTTAATTTTTTCTTCCAATAATTCTATCTGCTTATCTACTGTAAATTGACCTTCTGGTCTTATAATCTTATAAAATTTTATGCTCTTGGCAATTTGTAGTAAAGTCTTGAAAGCAATTGGTGATATTCCCCCCATTGCTTGTACAAATTCTGCTCTATATCTATTGGTTATAAGTTTATTTAGTTTTTCACTACCTTTTATTTCTTCAATTTGAACCTGAGCAGTATCACTTACTGACAATTCACATAAAGCAAAAAGCCTAGTATCCTCATATATAAAATCATCATGAGCATCCACTAAATATTTAATTTCAGTATCACTCATAAATGAAAAATATTTTTCTTTATCATATTCTAATTTATCCATAGCGCTACTGCATAGCTTTTGATAAGGAAACCCATGCTTCACCATTGGAATATTATTTTTCATTTCTAAAGCAGCTACATCATCAGAAATAAATTGATATCCTTTTAATCTTAAAGCAGTGGTAAGTGTTGATTTTCCAGCCCCTCTATCACCTGTTAAAATTATAGCTTTATTATCAACAACAATAGTTCCTCCGTGAATAGCTATAATATCCCTTTGTATCATTATAAAACCTAAACAGCTACACATTAAAAACACTCTTAAAATGTACGGGTCTGCCTTTTCACAAGGTTCAAATTCAATGAACTCCCCATTAGTCACTCTATAAGTAGCCACTTCATCAATATGAAACCACACTTCTTCTTTAGAAAAAAAAGCTTTTTTATTATCTTCTATACTTTTTTTTATATTGGCTGGCATTTTACTATATATCATATTAACTTTATTATCAGTATTAATATTTTCAATTGGTACAAACTCATCTATTTTTATTTCTGATTCAATATCTAAGCCATATACTTCATAATAAAACTTACTTTTTCCTGAATTCATACTTTCTCTCCATTTTAAATATAATTTTTAATTTTTTCATAATATATGAATAAACAAGGTAGAAATTAATCTACCTTGTTTATTCATATATAATTTCTTTTTAAAATTAAGATATTATACATGACTTAGTATTTTCATCATATTTAGGACAAATTGGTAAATGATTTGTGCTAAAATCATAACGTGCTAAAGATTCTGTATTAAATATATATTCACTATTCTTTAAACAACAAGGACAATGCCATCCATATAATGGTTCCATTGAACGTGGTGAACTTATAGTTGGTTCTATTACTTTAGTTCTTCTTACATCTAATTCTTTTAATTCTGGATTCATCCATTTTTTTATCATTTTTACCTCCAATATGTTTATAATTTAATTAAGGTTTATTATATATTTCAAATAAAATGTATAACCTTATATTATATTTTACCATATTTTCCTATTTTTTTATAATTAATCGTATTACAAATTTCTCTTCTTTTCGCAATTAACTATATTTCTTTATTAATATTTAATATCTCACTTCTTCCGATAGAATAGTAATCTATATTATATTCTTCTACTAAATCAATATCATAACAATTACGACCATCAAAAATTATTGGTGTTTTCATTAAATTTTCATAAAGTTTTAAATCCAAATTTTTAATTTCTTTCCATTCTGTAAATATGAACACTACTTCTGCATTTTTTAATGCTTCCTCTGGACAATTTACATATTCAATTCCTGATTTAAATATTTTTTTAAAATTTTCTTCACCTATAGGGTCATAAGCGACTATTTTTGCTCCTTCCTCTAATAACCTATTAATATTAGGAATAGATGGAGCTTCTCTTAAATCATCTGTTTCAGGTTTAAAAGTTAATCCAAGTACTGCTAATTTCATTCCTTTTAAAGTTCCAAATCGTTTTTTTGCTTTTCTAAACATCTTATACTTTTGATTTTCATTAACTTCTATTGTAGCTTTAATAGTTTTTATTTCGTATCCACTATCATTAGCTAACCAATGTAAAGCTTTTGTATCTTTAGGAAAACATGATCCTCCATAACCAAGACCAGCTTTTAAAAACTTGTCCCCAATTCTTTTATCATAACTCATACCTTTAGCTACATCTTCTATATTAGCTCCAACAATCTCACAAACATTTGCCATTTCATTTATAAAACTTACTTTTAACGCTAAAAAATCATTAGAAGCATACTTAATCATTTCAGCACTTCTTCTATTAGTAACTACTATAGGTTGTTTAAATGCTTCATAAACGTATCTTAATTTTTCTTCTGCCTTTTTACTTTCAACTCCAATAACTATCCTTGATGCGTGCAAAGTATCTACAACTGCAGTTCCTTGTGATAAAAACTCTGGATTTGAAGCCACTTCAATATTCACATTATTTATTACATTTTCTCTTAAATACGCTTCTACTCTATCATTAGTTCCAATTGGAACAGTTGACTTAACCACTACTAAGCAATCATTTTCAATATTTTCAGCAATTTCTTTGCAGACAGTAAAAACATAATCAAGATTAGCTGAACCATCTTCTCTTTCAGGAGTTCCTACCCCTATAAATACTATCTCTGCATTTTTATAAGCATTTTTATAATCTGTTGTAAAATTTAATCTTCCTTCATCATGATTTTTCTTTAATAATTCATCTAATCCAGGCTCATATATAGGAGAAATTCCTTCCTTCATCATTGTAATCTTGTTTTCATCTATATCTACACAAGTTACATTATGTCCTATTTCCGATAAACAAGCTCCTGTAACTAATCCTACATAACCTGTTCCTGCTACAACTATTCTCATAATTAACTCCTTCCCTTTAACACCACATTAATTATAAATATATTTTAAAGTTCTAACCATCTTACAACCTTATTTCTACTTTTTGCATTACTAATGGTTGAGGTTAAAAATTTCTTTTTACTTTCCTTGTCATATTCTTTAGTAGTAATTCCTACAAATATATGATGTATCCATGCAATTGGAAGCAATATTTTATATTTCTTTGCATATCCATATCTATCAGATAATTTATTTACTGGAGGTAATATTATTTGTATATATCTTTTAACCATACTAAAGGTATTATCTTTATCTATATCGTACCCCACTTGAGCTCTAAAGGTATAAGATAAATCTCTTTGCCCATAAACTCCTCCTGTGAATATATCATCTACAACTAAATCTATAACATCATCATCATTATTATTATCTTTAAGCTCTTTTGGTATCTCCATATTAAATAAATAATTACATACTTTAAACATGCCTATAGAAAATCTTAATAATCCACTTCTTTCTGCTTTTAATAAAAAATTATTCCAATTAATATTCTTTCCCTCATGTTCAACTAATAAAACTAAATCTGCTAATTGTCTAACACCAAAGCCTGATATAGCCATATGAGATGCCATATGTGCACAAAAATGTAAAGCCTGGTCCTCAAGTGATAATGCCAATGTATCAATTCTCCCAACTTTAATCTTCCTAGCATCATTCCAAATATATTCTTGAAAGCATTTTTGCCCATTTCTAAATGTTTCATTTGCTAATGTCCAATGAACTTCTAAATTAAATCCATGTTTTAAAAATGCAATATGATGCCCTGCATCCTCTTCTTCTCTAAAACCTTCATTTAAAAGAAGTTTTCTCACCTTTGGCAGATCTTCTTTATGAATAATTATATCTGAATCACACATTGTCCTTAAATCTGGTTTTGGGTAATAATACCTAATAACTAGTCCTTTCAAAACTATTACTGATATATTATTTTCATTAAATAATTTTAATATTTCCTCTGTATCTTTAATATGCTTACTTTGCTGAATTGCAGATATAAGTGTAATTCTTTTTAATTTATTTATAATTTTATTATCTATATTATCTCCACTATTTTTTAGTGCTAGATATAAAAGTCCATCTATACTATGAGCATTACATTCTTCAATGATTTTATCCCAATCAATATTGTTAGAATAATTAAATTTTGGCTTACTATCATGTATAGATGCATTTAATAAATCAATTATCTGTTCTTGATACTTTTCCATCCTTCTCCTCCACAGTGATAAAATTAAGCTTTTTGTTTATTTCAAAATAAAAGGATACTCCTCTTTTTTGAAGTGTATCCAAATAAAACTCTCTATGTATATTAAAATTACTCTTAATAACATCTTCTGCATCTTAGTGTACTATATTTATATTATCATATTTCCACTTAATTATTATCATCAATCGTTCATCAAATTCTACCATTTTTCCCTTTTATATACAATCAAATTTTTTACTTAACTAAACTTTTTAATTTTTCTTCAAGTTCTTCTGCTGTGATTTTATTAGACATTTCTTCACCATTAATATATACAGTAGGTACTGCATGAATATCTAACTTTTCTTTTTCTTTTCTTATCCTCTTCAAATCACTAATATTATTTTTATTATCATCTTCTTTTAAATTTAATAGTTTAATAACATCTTCATCATTTTCATAAGCTATCCATTGACTTTGTTTTTCATATATTTCTGATAACTTTTCAAAATCATTTATTTGTTCATCATTCATTTTTTTATAAATTAAATCATCAAATTGAAATCTTTCTATATCAATTTGCTTTTCTATATATTTTACATCACCATTATCTATATATTTTTTTAAAACATCATGTAATTTTAAGTGTAACTCAGAACAATCTGGACATTGAAAGCTTGTATAGTTTTTTATTACTATAGGCGCTGACTCAACTCCATATACTAATCCTACTTCTTTATCTTTACTACAACTTATATTTAAAACTGTAATAAAAAAAACAATAGCAATACTAAATATATATTTTAAGTGTTTTTTCATATACTTCTCCTAATTAACATAATATTTATTATATAAAAAGGAATATACTATTACTAATATATTCCTTTTTAGGTTATGCGCTAAATAAATTTACACTTAACTCATACACCTGTCATGTACTTTATCATACTTAGGGCAATTTGGTAAATGATTTGTTTTAAAATCATTTTGTGCTTCACCTTCTTGATTAAATATATATCCACTTTCCTTTTTGCAACATGGACATTTCCAACCTATAAATGGTTCTAAATCCATAGTTACTAATTCTGGTGAACCACTCCTATACATAATTATTGCTTCTACTGCTTTTGTTTCCTCTAAATTTAATTTCTTTACTTGTGGCGTTTTCCATTTAGCTTTCATAAAAAATACCTCCATATAATTTTATTATTAAAATTTTAATTCCAATATCATTATACCATTTTTTACCAATTAAAACTCAATATAATACTAACTTTCGTTATAAAAATTAACTATTTTTTTTACATATTATTTATAATATCTTCATACTATTTTGCTCTTTTTGTCAAAGTAAGTACATTAATTTCTGGTGTGTTAAACAATCTAAATTGTAATAACTTATATGGTGCATTAGCACCAAGGCCAGCTGTTACATATTGATTTGTATTTCCCCATGTAATTAAACCTTTTACTTCTTTTTGATCTGGGAAAAAATATACTGGTGCAAAAACATCTGGAATAAATAATGCTCCATAGAAAGGTATTCTAATTTGTCCTGCATGATAATGCCCTGCTAAAACAAGATTGTAATCTGGTATATTTTGATCTGTTGCATAATGATTTTCATGTCTTGGATAATGAGTAACTACAACTTTAACTGAATTATCATTATCCTTATCTACACCTGTTTCATTATAAAAAGTTGTTCCATTAATAAATCTAGATACCCATAAGGTACTTTTGCCTCTTGTAATAGCATAAGGCTTATCTAAAACCTTGCATCCCTTTTCAATTAATAGTTGTCCATCACTAGTTATTTCTCCAATATTCTCATTAACAGCTTCCAATCCTGTATCACCTTTTACATAAAAAATATTCTCCTTATTTTCTAAACCATCTAATATATCAAAGAAAGGCTTATTATCTTCAGTATGCTTGTCCATCATATCTCCACAAATAGCAATCATATCATAATCTATGGCATTCATTTTTTTAAGTAATCTCTTTTGATTCTTTCCAAAAGTTTTACCATGTAAATCTGCTATTTGAAGTATCTTAAATCCTTCAAACTCTTCTGGTAAATCTACCACTTTAACTTCCTGCTCCACAACTTTTATTCTGTTATTATCAAAAATATTGTAAATTACAATTATCAATATCACTGATAAAATAACCAATGCTAACCTTTTAAAAAACTTTCTCATAAATTTCATCATCTCCTTCCACCTTTAAACAGAATTTTCACTTTTATATTTTACCATATTTTACTTTTATTGTATTTATTTTTATAAAATAAAAAAAGTTGACCTCTAAATCATTAGAAATCAACTTAATATTAAATTTATATATGCTTTACCCCATAACAGCATTATTTTCTTTATGTACAATACTTTTTTCTCTTTTCTTTCCCAACATAAAAGGTAAATATTTATTTATAATTTTTATTAATGGATATTCCAGTAATAATATTATAAAAATAATCATTATATTATTTAAATATTTTATTAAAGAACTTTTTAATATTGCTTGTAAAATCAACTGATGGGTTGCCATAATAATTAATGTGTTTTGACCTAAGAATTTTAGTACTTTACTATGGTTAATTTTTTTAGTAATGGCTATTATTAAAAGTGACCCTATAATTGAGTTAAATACATATAGAGGTAAATTATTAAACTGCACTCCCCATAAATCAACATATCCATTTAATGTAGACAATATTATACTTATAGCTGCTAAAATTAAAATTTGATATATTTTAAAATTAATTTTACTTATTACCTTATATAGATAATATCCAATATTAATAAAAAATAAAGCTACCATACTACGTATTAATACAATAGTTAACTTTCCAATTACATTAGTATAATTTCCCTTACTAACAAAGATAAATATGGCAATGATAAAAACTATACTTATATAAAATAAAGCTTTATATTTATTTTTACTTATATTATTTTTTTCAAATAAAAATAGAGTCTCTGATATAAATAGTGCTGGTAAAAACCATAACGCCCCTATTCCAAATAAAGTTATAGTATTAAAAATGTTCCCTTTAAATACTTCATATGATAAATCCTTTATTAAATAAAATCCTACTATATTAATTATACTAAATAATATATACGGCACCATCAGCGATTTAAATTTTTTTAAAATCATACTTTTTGTATCTTTATTTTTATTAAGCTTTAATAAAAAACCTGATATTATAAAAAATAATGGCATATTAAATGAATAAATCCAAGTAGTGGCTATATTATTTCCAGAATAAACATGTCCAAATATTACAAATAATATTGCTATTCCTTTTGAGTAATCAATATAATTAATTTTTTCTTTCATAAATCCTCCAAAATTACTAAAAATTAAATCTATATTATTTTATAAAAAATAGATATTTCTATTTTTAAAATTCTCTAGTTGTGTCTTTATCTAGTAGCAACTCTTTCATTAACATTATTTCTATTTACTATTACTTGGAAAGCTTTAGTTAATAATATAGGAATAACTATACTTACAATAAAACATGCTAAAACAAGAATTGTTGAATTTATATTTTTACTAGCAATATATGATAAGATAATAAAAATTAATGGTTCATGTAATAAATAAATATTAAATGAATACTTATTTAAAAATTTCATACATTTATTAATATTACTTTGTAGCTTTCTACTTTTTAATTTATTATTTAATAAATACACTGCCAAAAATGTTTCTGTTATACCTATTAAAGCTATAATTACATTAATTAATGAAAATACTCTACTTAAAATTATGTTATCTATTGTTATTTTACTTACTAAAATTAATGCTAATGAAATTATTATTAATATTGGTATTAAAATAATAATTATTAATGTTTTTGTAGAAACCATTTTTGAATATATTTTATCTTTACTTCTAAAGCATTCATAACCTAAATAAAAAAATATACTATATTGAATTGCTCTATTGATTAAAAATAAACTAGTAAAAAATCCTGAACAAACATACATTAAAGTAAAAACAGCAATATTTACTATAACTGAATATTTTTTATTTAATATAAATTTTTCATATAAATAAAATAATATAAAAATATCAAAAAGCATTAATAAGTACCATAAGTGCCCAGTATTTAATCCTATAAGAAAATCTCTTATGCTATTAAGTAATGTTCCTTTTTCTATATTTCCTATAAGATACTTAATTGGAATTGAGTAAAATAAACCTACTGTTAAAAATGGCACTATTAATCTTTTAAATTTATTACTTACTAACCTTTTTAAACTTTTATACTTTTCTTTATTTTTTCTACAATAATAGTAAATAGAGCCTGAAACAAATACTAGCATAGGAACATGAAAAGTATATACATATGATGCTATTAATCCATATATAGGTGCATTTACTGATGATTTATATACCCATCCCCCTGTATATATGGAAGTACAATGACCTATAACCACTAAAAGTATTCCTATAACTTTTAAATAATCTAAATCCTTTAAAATATTCTCTTTACCCTGCATTAACTACTCCCCTTTTATTATTTATTTTACTGATTCTAAATGATATTACATTTTAATAATTTTTAGAAATTTTACTGCCCTATTAAATTTTATTATATTTTTATATATTTTAAATTATATCACATACTTTACTTTTTATGTCTTTATCTGATATAATAACTTTACTATATCTACAAAGAATTACAGAATTTTAAACATGAATATTAATATATTATTAAGTATACCAAAATCGTTATGCTTTAACTTATATGCTTTCCCATTAAAAATATCGGTAAAAACTTCTATTTTAGTTTCTTATTTGATATTAAGTAATAGTTTTTAAGCAAATAAAATTTCACTATTTTTGGGAACGATACAAATACTATTGGAAATGATGTATTAGTTGGATAGAATGTTAATATTAGAAGTTCTGATGATCACTATATTTATGATACAGTTATTAAAATTAATAATCCTATAGTTAAGCTATATACAGTTGGTAATCTCATCTAGATTGCACCAAATGTTGGTGCATCAAAAAGAAGTGATATCCCTAACAACTGTGTTATTACTCATAGAAGTTACGTATTATCTAAATTTACTACTCCACACTATATTGTAGGTTGTTATCCAGCTAAAGTTTTAATAGAGAATATTTCTAAGAAATATTAAGAGGAAGTACTCAATTTAAGTACTTCCTTATTAAAATTACTCTACTACATATACTTCTACCTTACCCATATTAGTTATATATAACAATTGAACATCTCCATTTATATCTATCCCATCTATATGCGTTGGTATAACTTCACTTAATTTTCCTGAATTAATACAATAATATAAATTATCTTCTGTATACACAAATGCTCCCTGTTTAATATCTGTATTCTTAACAATATTAAAATAAGTCTCTTGATTCACAAATCCCCAATTACCTATAGATGGTATAAATCCTGTTTTTACACATCTTACTCCTAACCTTTTAATTCCATTAATATTGCAATAAGAAGTAATATTATAATTATATTTTTTAAAATCCTTAATAACATCATCATTACTAAAAAAATACGTCCTTGCTACACCAACAACCTCAGCATTTGTAGTTATAATCTCGCCAGTATTATAAATTCCACCTCCACTAGCAACTATTCCTGATTGAGAAAATGTAGGGTTTGAAAATTTAGCACCTCTTGCAAGGAAATCTCTTATATCATTTTTATTTATTTGATTAGGATCAAATAAAATTTGATTTTTAATAAAAAAATTAAATTTAAAAGTATTTGAAGTATTATTCTCAATTATAAAATTAATATCATAATTTAATGCATAATTACTATTTTTAGGTATATCTCCATATATGCCTCCTATATTGTCTCTAAAAATAAACTTACATTTCTTTTCTGTATTTGATAAATAGGTCGGTTCATTTAATGAATCTATACTTACTAACTTCTGAAGTGGCATAAGACTTGTATTATTTTCAAAAATTATATCCCCTGATATAGATAATAGTCTAAAATAAGATAAAATTCTATTTCGCCTACATTGTAAATTATGAGTTGTATATCCTAGTTTTAATGCTGCATTACCACTAAAATAATTATCCTCTATTACTACATCCTTTACTTGTGCAGAATACCATTCAAAGATATATGGGTATCCACCTCCAATATGCTCCCAATGATTATTTTTAACTTCTATATTTTCACTAATTTTACTATTTCCATTAAAAGCCCAACCTGCTGTGCCTATAATATTATTATTGCTTATTTCTAAATTAGTAAAACATTTCCTAGATTCAAAATCAATTAAGCCTAATGCCCTCCATTTCCAAGTATCATCACCTACAACTTCAGCTCTATTGGCTCCTAAACACTCATTTCTATTAAATTTTACATTATATAATCTTTCACCATTTCCACCTAAATCAATAGCAAATACCCATCTTCCCCAGTTATAAAACTTATTATCTTCAACATATAAACCATCCAATTCAGTTGGATTAATTATTAATATAAAATCTCCACCATAGTCTCCAGCTTTTTTGTACATTGTTCCTGCATCATTAAATTCATTATTATGAATATTTAATTCTTTAATTACTGATGGCTTAAATGATGCATTGGGCTCACTAGTATTATAGTTAACATCATATTTATAATGCTTATATCCTATTTCACCTAAAACATTTAAATATAATTGTCCTGGTGAATAAAATAATGTATGGTTACTATTTTTATTTACTGATGTCATAGTTTTTCCTTTACCATCAAAATTGAAATTCTTTATCTCTAAATTTTCAATATCTTGAGCAAAATTAAAAATTCCCATACCAGAATCACCAAATTGATTATCAGGTAAAGTTATTAAACAATCATTTCCATCTAAAATCAAATTATTTACATTTGCCATTATAGGTTTATAAAAGGCTTGTCCTCCTAATAAGGTTCCACACATATATAGTCTATATGGATTATCTTCATTTAATCCTAGTATATACGTAGCCTTATTTCTAAACTTTATTTCACCAGTTTTAACATAAGCAAACATATGAATAAATGACCAATTATCATTGCTTTTTCCATCACCTTTTGCTCCCCATTGCTCTGGTGTATAATTATCCCCTTGAATAACAGCAATTAATTTATTATTTAAAGTATGATTTCCATATTCGTCTACAGGTGTTTTAACAAAAGTATTTCCCTTTTTAATATATAAAATATCTTTAGGCAATACATTATTGTACCAATTATCATAAGTCATTATTTTATACTTAGCTGCACCATTATCTCCTGCTATATAATATCCTTTTGTAGATACAATTGAACCTTCTTTTAAATCTGCCTCTTTTAATTCTACAATATTGTCAAACTCAAGAGTTTCTTCACTTCCTGAATTTGCATAAATAACGTCCAATATAAAATTACTGATATTTTTATTAATTCTTCCTTTTTCTATTGATACTCTTATATATGATACTCCTGCTGAAATACTATAATTTAAAGCATCATCCAAATCAGCTGGAATAATTCCTTTTATATATTTTTTATCTGCATCATAACATGCTCCTAAGGAATTTGGTGCCTTCATAGGAAATATAACAATATCCCCTTCACTAACCTTTAAATATCCAGTACACCAATAATACTCAGGTAAATCTCCTATAGTTCCATTTCTGTAATTGACATATCCATCAAAATATTCATCCTTACTTCCATTAAATAAATTTTCTTCCATAATACCCCTCCTTATAAATAACTTTTTATACTATAACTTATGTGAATTACCCTAGAATGTTCTATTTACTATAAATATAGTCACAAAAAAAGGACAGTGCTTTATTAACTTAATAAAACACCATCCTCATTGTTTCATTTATATATTTTAACTTTTGCTATATTAGCTAAATGCACTAAATATACATCACCACTTAAATATCGATTATCTTCTTTGATTATTTCAGTTCCTAAATTTCCATTATTACAAGCCATATATAAATCTGAATCAGTATATATATGTGCATATTTATTTACATTTAATCCTGATTTAAATTTAATATCTGGGGATGCATAAACAAATTCGCCTCCCGTAGGTAAATAACCATCTTCTACACACTTAATGGTACTAAAGCCATAATTATTATAGCTATAATCATAATTATTAAAATTATTTATTCCTAATTTTGTTCCATCATAATAATACTCGACTCTTGAAACTCCTGCATCTTTTAAATTATCAACTATAATATCACCTTTTGAATAATATCCACCACCACAAATAGGATTATTATTTAAACTATATGTTTTATTAATAAATTTTGCTCCCCTAACACTAAAAGCATGATTTCCAACAATTTGTGAAGTGTCAAATGTAAAATCTTTAGCATCCCATGCAACTAAATTTATATATTCCATTTTATTATTTTCTATATTAAATTTTATATAATTATATTTTCCCGGACTATCTGGATCAAAAAACATAGCTTCTCCACCATGATATCCAATCCCCCCTATGTTATTTGTATATATAAAATTGCAAAATTTATAGTCATCTTCATCTATATATTCAGGGTAATCTACGCCTTCAACTTGAACTAATTCTTTTCCTGTTGTTGTATTATTATCAAAAATTATATTTCCAAAAACACCAAGAACCCTAAATGAACTATTTGAAAACTTATTATTTTTAACTGTAATATTATCCAATTTATATCCTAATTTAATACTTCCTATGTCATCAGTAAAATCATTATTTTTAAATTTTAAATTTTTCATTTGAACACTATAAAATTCAAAAGTATATGGATATGCAGATTTATAGTTATAATTAGGTCGTATAAATTTATTATTACTTATATCTATATTATTGGATATTTTACTATTTCCATTTATCGCAAATCCTGTTATACCATTAATGTAATTATTTTTAAACTCTAAATTAGTAAAACACTTTTTTGATTCAAAATCAATTAATCCTAATCCTCTTTGTTGTTTATAAGGAACTTTATCTGACTCATCTTCTTGAATACATATATTATTATTAAACTTTATATTATATAACCTTTCTCCATTGCCACCTAAATCAATGGAAAAGACCCATCTTCCCCAATTAGTGAATTTATTATTCTCTATAAATAATCCATCTAGTTCTGTTGGATTTACTATTAAAATAAAATCTCCACCACTATCATTAGAATTCACCATAGTACCAGCATTTTTAAAATTACAATTATTTATACTCCACTTTTTAATATATGATGGTTTAAATGACTCATTTAAATTCTCCGAATTATATTTTGAAGAATATTTATAGTGACTTTCACCAATTTCATTTCCTAATACATTTAAATATAATTGCCCTGGTGAATAGAAAATTGTATGATTGGAAGTTTTAACATTATCAATCATTGAATAACAATTTCCATCAAAATTTAGATTTTGTATTGTAAAATTCTCTATATCTTGAGTGAAGTTTAAAATCCCCATACCTGTATCATCCCAGCTATTATCTAATAATTTTATAGTAGCATTATTTCCTTCAATAATTAAATCTTTTACATTTCCCATAATAGGTTTATTAAAATTTTGACCTCCCAATAATGAACCACACATATATAATCTATACGGATTATCCTCTTTTCCTTTTCCTATCATATATACTGAATCTTTTTTAAATTTAATTTTTCCAGTCTTAATAAAAGCAAACATATTTATTAAAGCATCATTATTATCTGTTTTTCCATCTCCAATTGCTCCCCATTGTTCAGGAGTAGTTTCATTATCTATAATTAATTTAGCTACTAATCCATTTTTCAAAGTGTGATTTCCATATTCATCTACTGGTGTTTTAATTAAACTTCTATTTTTATATACATATTTTATATCATTTGGTAATTCTTCACACCATTCATCATATGTTATAATCCTATATTTTGCATAGCCATCAATGCTCCCTTCATAATAACCTTCAGTATAAACAATATCACCAACATCATAATCACTATTTATCATTTCATTAACAGAACTAACTTTATTAATATCTATTTTATTAATGTAGAAAATATTAACTATTAATAATACTATAAAAATTATTAATTTTCGTATTTTATTATGTATAATTATCACTCCTTCATAAATTTATAATAGTTTATTTAAATTATTAACGATAAATAAAACATTTAATCTAAATAATATAAAAAAAGTTATCTAAATTAATTTAGATAACTAAAAATAATTCCTAATTAAAAAAAACATTTTGTTTTCTTTCATTTTTTATTTCTTTTATTCTATAATATATTTCACTTAACAAGGTAGAAATAGTAACACTTAAAAGCATACATGTAGATGAAACTATCATTGGACTCAAACTATCTTTATTAATGTTACTTAATATAATAAAAATAATGGGCTCATGTAATAAATATATATTAAATATATGTTTCCCAATAAATTTTATTATTTTATTAATAATAAAATATTTTTCAATTAAAAGTATAAACGTATATATATGTGCTACTCCAAGTATGCCAATAAAAAAATATAATATTTTCTGTACCATAATAGTAAAAATAAAATAATATTTTAAATTTTTTACCATATATAATAAGCCAGCTATTAATACAAATGAAAAAACAAATACTTTATTTCTATTTTTATTTAAATATATATCAACTTTTTTAAATCCTTTTTCACTTGTAACATAACATTTATATCCTACATAAAAATATATGCAATAATAAAATACATTTGAAAGTTCAAAATAATCTGGTAATTTTGTGGAAATAATATTAGCTACAATCATTAAAATTATTAATATCTTCTCTTTTCCTTTCCTAAGTAATATTTTCTCCAGCATATAAAATATAATAAATAATATAAAAAGCATCATTAAGAACCATAAATGTCCATTATTATGGTCTTATGTCAATATTTTGGACACAAAAAGTCAAACTTTTTTATGCTGCACTTCTAGCTAATAATTCACATTGTTCTGGTGTCATGTAATTAATAGAAGAGTGTATCCTTTTTTTGTTATACCAACCTTCAATATATTTAAATATAGCTATATTGGCTTCTTCGAAGGTGCGATATGTATTTCTATAGATTTCTTCCTTCTTTATTGAAGAATGGAAAGATTCTATACAAGCATTGTCATAAGGACA
>NZ_MNRT01000008.1:0-11646 GCF_001916075.1 Clostridium sp. 29_15 | reverse complement strand
ATTCCCGAAGGAACTTCATTCGCTCGACTTGCATGTGTTAGGCACGCCGCCAGCGTTCGTCCTGAGCCAGGATCAAACTCTCAATAAAAAGTTTAATCTCTTTTGCTCAAATTACTTTGAGTTTTTATAAGACTTAAAAGAATTGCTGGTTTTATATTAACTATATTCTGTTCAATTTTCAAAGACCATTTTATCTTGCCACCCTCAAGCGACTTCCTTATCTTATCACTGTATTTCTTTTATGTCAATAAGTTTTTTAAATTATTTTTTAAGAAACTTTCTTAACATATTTTTAATACTGTCTTGCCGTTTTCGACTGTCCCTTAGGACAAGACTTATCTTATCATCATATCTTAACTTTTATCTACAATTTTCTCCATTTTATATAAACTAAGCCTCGCATACTCATTTTTTCTTAATATTACTCTTTAATTCTATTATTGATACGCCTGGCACAATTAACAAAAAAAATTAAATAAATACATTGTATTTATCGTAATATATACGAACTATTTTCTTAACTTATAAAATATAATTCATTCTTGTAATGCTAATTAACTAAGAAAAAAGGCTATTATCCTCCAGAATAAATAGCCTTTTTTCTTTTAAAATTGTTTCTTTTTAGGTATTACTACTGGATTACTATCTAATCCTTTTACCTCTTCACCATCTCTTATAACTGTTCCCTTATCAGTAATAACGTATTTCATAGATACATTTTCGCCTATTACGCTATTTTGTAAGATAACACAATTTTCTAATACACTATCCTTACCAATGTATACCTTTCTACCTATTATACAATTTCTTACTGTTCCTTCTATATAAGATCCATTAGCTATTATTGAATTAACAACATTACTACATTCTGTATATTGAGTTGCACATTCATCTTTTGGCTTAGTGTATATTGGTGATTTACTATAAAATAATTCTTTATTAACTTTTTCATTTAAGAAATCAGAATTAGCATCAAAATAAGCCTTAATTGAGTTTATACATGCTAAATATCCTGTAAATTCAAATGCTCCAACATTTAATGAATCTATATTAGCGTTTATATAATCTTTAACTTTTCTATGCATTCCACTTTTTATAGATTTATATACTATATCTATAAATAGATCCGTTTTCATGATGTACATTTCCATACTGATATTAGTAACACTCTTTAATCCTATATTTTCACCAACACCTATTACTCTTAAATCATCATTTAAATTTAACACTTGACAGTCAACAAACTTATCCTCTGAATGTTGCTTTATATTTTTATATACTACAGTTACATCATTGCCGCTTTCCTTATGATACTTCATTAAATCATTATAATCTATATTACATACCATATATGATGGAGAAAGTAATACATATTCTCTCTTACTCTTTTCAAAAAAATCTATATTATCTAAAAAATTGTGCACATCATCATATTGAGGATTAAAATCCCCAAAGTTAAATATTCTTAATCCATCTTTCTTTCTATTTAAATCCCATGGTCTACCATTAGTTAAATGATCTACTAATGATCTTGACTTATTTTTAGTGAATATTCCTATATTCTCTATTCCTGAATTAGTCATATTAGATAAAATAAAATCTATAACTCTATATCTACCTGCTATAGGCAAAGCACCTAATAATCTATGCGCTGTTAACTCGATTATTTTTTCTTCATTTTCATCTAAATTAATTATTCCTAAACAATCCTTCATCTTTTCATCCCCTTACCATATTAAGCTTCTAATGCTTCTAAGACAGTCCCACTTTTAACTTCTTCTTTTGATGCAATAACAGCTATGCTATTTCCATTACCAACTTTACAATCTCTTCTTACTATAGATTCTGATCCAATGATAGCCTTTTCTATAGTTACATTTTCACCTATCTTGGCACCTGTCATTATAACTGAATCTCTTATAACACTATTCTTTCCTATGGTTACACCTTCAAATAATACTGAATTTTCAACAGTTCCATGAACAGTACATCCTTCAACTACTAGTGAATTTCTTACTTTAGCTGTTGGCCCAATATATTGTGCAGGTCTTACAGGACTTACAGAATATATCTTCCAATCATCATCATATAAAGTTAAACCTGTTTCTCTCTTTAATAAGTCCATATTTGCTTCCCAAAGACTGCTGATAGTTCCAACATCCTTCCAGTATCCTTTAAATGGATATGCAAATAATCTTCTACCTTCATTAAGCATCTTAGGAATTATATTCTTTCCAAAGTCATTGCTTGATTCTTTATCTTTTTCATCATCTTTTAAAGCTTGTCTTAAAAGTTTCCAGTTAAAGATATAAACCCCCATTGAAGCCATATTGCTCTTAGGATTTTTAGGCTTTTCTTCAAATTCATATATTGATAAATCATCCTTAGTATTCATTATTCCAAATCTGCCTGCCTCTTCCATAGGAACTTCTATAACTGCTATAGTTGCTTCTGCATTCTTTTCCTTATGGAAATCTAACATCTTATCATAGTCCATTTTATATATATGGTCTCCTGATAATATAAGAACATAGTCTGGATCTTGGCTATCAATAAATTCAATATTTTGATATATTGCATTTGCTGTACCCTTATACCAATTTCCACCCTTTTCTTCTTGATATGGAGGTAATATTCTTACTCCACCATCTTTTCTATCTAAATCCCATGGGCTTCCTATACCTATATGCGCATTTAATTCTAATGGCTTATATTGTGTTAATACACCTACTGAATAAATTCCTGAATTTGAGCAGTTACTCAATGGAAAATCTATTATTCTATACTTTCCTCCATATGGTACTGCTGGCTTAGCTAACTTTTTAGTTAAAACACCTAATCTTGATCCTTGTCCTCCTGCTAAAATCATAGCAACAATTTCTTTCTTACTCACCCTTTTACACATCTCCTCTATATACCCTTCATTAATAATCAATATCTAGCTTAATCATTAATTTGTGCTTTTTAATACTTAACACTTTTATTATTTTGTAAATTATCTATATAAACAAATGAATTTTCTAACTTTTAATTGTATTATTTCAATTTTTTTACATTAAATATTGAAATAAAAATAGCACTTTAAGAAATTTGAAAGTGCTATTTTTAAAATCATTGAACTTTCAATATTTTGCATTGATTGCCTTTTAGTATAACATTTAAAGTTCCCTTAATACTTTCATAAGTTTCCTTATCATCTATTAAATTTTTAACATTTCCATTAATATTATTTAATATATATTTTTCTTCTTTATCTGAAGAATTAATAATAACTATTATTACTCCCTCTTCATTGGATCTTTGGAAGCACAAAACATTTCCAAAGCTATTTCTAAACTTTATATCACCATTCTTTAATATATTTTCATTAGCTCTTAACCTACAAAGATTCTTATAGATATTAATTACTTCTATATTTTCTTTTCCCCATGGATAAGGCTTTCTATTATCAGGATCTTTTCCACCTTTTAACCCAGCTTCATCACCGTAATAAATAAGTGGTACTCCAGGAAGAGTCATTTGTAATAGAACTGCTATTTTTAAGTGCTCTATTTTTCCATCAAGTATGGTAAGTATCCTTTCTGTATCATGTGTTCCTAACATATTCATAGTAGAAAAAAAATTTTCTCTAGGATAATTTTCTAATAAAGATTTATATCTCTTAATAAAATACTCTGATGATATCTGTTTTTTGCTATATTCTATTATGAGCTGCCTTAATGGATAATTAGTGATAGAATCTAACTCATAACCAAATAAGTATTCTCTTTTCTTAGAATAGCTTATCTTGTTAGATGCATCTTCCCAAACCTCACCAATTAAAACAGTATCAGATTTTTCCTCCCTGATAGACTGTTTAAGTAATTTAATAAATTCATCTGGCAATTCATCTGCTACATCTAACCTCCATCCACTAGCCCCTGCTCTAATCCATCTTTTAACGATAGAATTTTTACTAGAGATAATATACTCCAGATATGAAGGATTTAGTTCATCCACATTAGGCATATTACCAAATCCCCACCAGCAATCATAAAGATTAGGATAATCCGAAAATCTATACCATCTATAATAAGGAGATTTTAGTGACTGATAAGCTCCTATTTCTTTATAATTATTGTACATATTAAAATACCTGCTGTCAGAGCCAGTATGGCTGAATACTCCATCTAAGATTATCTTAATTCCCAAGGCTTCTGCTTCAGAGCATAATTCTTCAAACTCTTCGTTAGTTCCAAACATAGGATCTATCTTTTCATAATCACTAGTATCGTATTTATGACAGCTTGGAGATTCAAATATAGGATTAAAATAGATTATACTTACTCCTAGACTTTTTAAATACTTAAGTTTTTTTCTAACTCCTAAAAGATTTCCTCCATAAAAATCCCATCTTGTAACTCCACCATCACTATTTCTTATATACATAGGTGTATCTGTCCAATTTCCGTATATAAACGAATTCTTTTTAGGATTTAACACTTTACCAAACTTATTTCCATTAAAGAAGCGGTCAACAAATATCTGATATATTATTCCTTCCTTATACCATTTAGGAACTTCTGACTGATGATATACTGTTATTTGATAGCACTTAGGGTAATTGTCATAAATTTGTCCAATTCCCCCTAAATTTTCTATATTATTTCCATAAAGAAAGACTCTGCCTTCACATTCTATTCGAAAATAATAGAAAATCGTCCCTAACATATCAGTTGTATCAAGCTTTAGCTCATAACAATACTTTTCTATGATTCCATCTTCTTTGCATTCTGTCATTTGCATTTCTACTTGATTATTAAAAAAATTAATAAAAACTATATGTGGATTGCATTTTTTATTTGTTTCTAACTTTAATGTTACAGTTTCTCCTACATTTACTGCTCCAAAAGGATTCCTATAATTAGTATCGTGAGAATTATGAACTATTTTTATATCATTCAATAATATACCCCCTAAAGGTTCCTATATAGTACTCCAGACCCCCATATTCCTGTTGCGTATTCTTTTATAGTCCTATCAGATGAAAACACTCCTGAATGGGCAATATTTACTCCACACATCTTTTGCCATTCATATGGATCTCTATATATTTTATCAATTCTATCTTGAGCATCTATATATGCTGCAAAATCCTTAAGAACAAAGAATTCATCATTATAGCTTAATAAATTTTCATATATTACTTTAAACCTATCTTTATCACTACAATACTTTCCATTGATTAAATCATCTGTTACCCTTTTTACTCTTGGATCATGATTGCAGACATCCCAAGCAGAATATCCACCATTCTTATAGTAATCAAGTACTTGCTCAGCAGTTAAGCCAAATATTATAATATTTTCTTCTCCAACTTCATCCTTAATTTCTATATTTGCTCCATCAAGAGTAGCTATAGTAATTGCACCATTCATCATAAATTTCATATTAGATGTTCCTGATGCTTCTTTAGTTGTAGTTGAAATCTGCTCACTTACATCTGCTGCTGGAATTATTCGCTCTGCTAAAGATACGCTGTAATTATCTAGCATAATCACTTTTATTTTTTCATTTACTCTTGAATCATTATTTATCTTTTCAGAAATATTGCATATAAGCTCAATGATATTTTTAGCTAAATAATATCCTGGAGCTGCCTTTCCTGCAAAAATAAATGTCCTTGGTACTATATCCAAATTAGGATTATCCAATAATTGATTATAAAGATGCATTATTCTAAGACAATTCATTGTCTGTCTTTTATATGCATGTATTCTCTTTACTTGAACATCAAAAATTGAATTTGGATCCACTATTATTTCTTTATTTTTATAAATTATTTTTGCTAATTTATCCTTATTGTCTTTCTTTATTTCCTTTAAGCTATCTAATACTGCTTTGTTATCTAAGTGATTCTTAAAATTCTCCAAATCAGTAGGATGCTTTACAAAACTATCACCTATAGTATCTTTTAACAACTCTGTTAATTTTGGATTACTCTTTAAAAGCCATCTTCTATGGGTTATCCCATTAGTCTTATTATTAAATTTAGCTGGATACATATAATAAAAATCTTGCATTTCCCTCTTCTTCAATATTTCAGTATGAAGTTTGGCAACACCATTAACACTATGGCTTCCTACTATAGCTAGATTAGCCATTCTGACATATCCATCTCCTATAATAGACATTCTAGCTATCTTTTCATTTTGTCCTGGATATTTATTATTTAGCTCTATAGTAAACCTTCTATTTATTTCTTCTACTATCATATAAATTCTTGGTAATAAACTTTTAAACATATCTATTGGCCATTTTTCTAATGCTTCGGCCAAAATGGTGTGATTAGTATAAGAAATAGTATTTTGAGTTATCCTCCATGCCGTATTCCAATCCATTCCTTCTTCATCTACTAGTAGTCTCATAAGCTCTGGTATAGCTAATGTAGGATGAGTATCATTAATATGAATAGCTATTTTTTCATCTAATTCATATATATCCCCACCTATGCGCTTAAATCTTCTTATTATACTTTGTAATCCTGCACATACAAAAAAGTATTGTTGCTTTAACCTAAGCATTTTTCCTTCATAAAAAGAGTCTTCTGGATATAAAACCAAGGATATTGCTTCAACAGAATTTTTATATGAAATTGCTTTTAAAAACTCTCCTCTACTAAAAGAAGAATAATCAAACTCATTTGATACTGGTTCTGCACTCCATAATCTTAATGTATTTACCACATCATTTTGAAATCCAACAATAGGTGTATCATATGGAACAGCTAATACTGGTTCATAATTCACATGAGTAAATGTCATCTTACCTGCCAATTCCTCAACTTTTACCGTTCCACCAAACTTAACTATTTCTGACTTATCTGCTTTTTTTCTTTCCCATACATTGCCTTCCCTAAGCCAGTTATCTGATACCTCTACTTGTTTTCCATCAACTATTTTCTGTTCAAAAAATCCATACTTATATCTGATTCCACATCCATTACCTGGTATATTTAAAGACGCCATTGAATCTAGGAAACATGCAGCTAGTCTACCTAAACCACCATTTCCTAGCCCTTGATCTTGCTCTAAATTTACTATCTCATCTAAATCTATATTTAACTCTTCTAATGCTTCCTTACATATATCATGTATTCCTAAATTTAACAAATAATCTTCTAATAATTTTCCTAAAAGAAATTCCATAGAAAAATAATAAACCTGCTTTAATTCTTCTTCCCTATATTCCTTATTTGTTTCAATCCACATGTTTGTTACATAATCTCTTACCAAACTTCCTAAAGCCTCATATTTTTGTTGATTTGTACCTTCTTTTAATTCTTTTCCATGTAATTGAACAAACTTATTTTCATAATCACGTTTAAAAGAGTTTTTATCAATTGATAGCATGTACTACCTCCTAATAGCTTGCTATAATTAAGGTCTATTTTTTACTCCTTCATACAACCAGGCATATTCTCTAGCTGCCTTATCCCAACTATTATCAGAATCCATCGCTTGTTCAACAATGTGTCTCCAAACTCCTTTATTTCTAAATAATTCTAGAGCATATTCTGTTACATACATTAAATCATTTGAACTATAGTTTCTAAATCCAAATCCATTACCTACGCCATTATATTGGTTATATGGAAATACAGTATCTCTTAATCCCCCTGTTTCTCTTACAATTGGAACTGTACCATATCTTAATGCTATAAGCTGACCTAATCCACAAGGCTCAAATAATGATGGCATCATAAACATATCAGCTGAAGCATATATCTTATGTGCTAATCCATCATCAAATCTTATATTAGCTGATACTTTATCAGGATATCTGTATTGAAGATTTCTAAATGTTTCTTCATATAGATAATCCCCTGTACCTAAAATTACAAATTGAATATCTTTTTGTAGCAGTCTGTCTATTATATTAATTATAAGATCACACCCTTTTTGGTGTGTTAATCTTGATACTAACCCAATCATAGGTACATCTGCTCTTTGAGGTAACCCTAACTGCTGCTGTAACATAAGCTTATTTTCAAGCTTGTTATCTAAGCATCTTTTATTATAATTTCTATAAATATGACAATCTGTACTTGGATTATACTCTGCATAATCAATACCATTTACTATACCCTTTAAATAACAACTACGACTTCTTAATAAATTATCAAGTCTTTCACCATACTCACTACTCTTTATTTCCTCTGCATAACTTCTACTAACTGTTGTAATTTGATCACAGTAATTAATTCCACCTTTAATAAAACTTACACCTTTATCAAGTTTCAAACTTCCATTATAATATGGCTCTAAATCATATCCAAATAGTTCTGGCAATATCTCTGGCGAATAAGTACCTTGGAAAAATAAATTATGAATTGAAAATATAGTCTTTATATTTGAGTAGAATGGATCCCTGATATACTCAAACTTATGAAGTACAGGAATCATACCAGTTTGCCAATCATTACAATTAATAATATCTGGTTGCCAATTAATTTCCTTTATAAACTTCATTACTGCTCTATCAAAAAAAGCAAATCTTTCAGCATCGTCATAAAATCCATATAATCCATCTCTGCAGAAATAATATTCATTATCTAAAAAATAGTAAGTGACACCATTATATTCACATTGGCTTACACCACAATATTGATTTCTCCAACCAACTTCAACAGTAAACCATTTTATGAATTGCAACTTTTGTTGAAATTCATATTTCATATTTTTATACTTTGGTAACACTACTTTCACATCTAAACCAAGTCTTTTTAAAGCTGGTGGTAATGCACCCATTACATCCCCTAATCCCCCTGTTTTAATAAAAGGACTAGATTCAGAAGCAACAAATAAAACCTTCATTTACCTACACTCCTTACTACCATCACTAATATTATTTACTTTTAAAACAATAGCAGCCATTGGTGGAATCTTTATATTTATAGAATATGGTTGATCATTATAAGGAATTTCTTCCGCTATTAAAGGTTGATCCATATTAACGTCTAACTCTTTTATAGTCTCTTCTGCTTCTAATTTTTCTTCTACTTCCTTACTAGTATCTGTATCCTTATTTAATTCTCTATCTATTTCTAAATTACAATCTTCAATTTCTTCATCTATTTGATTATCATTTTCTGTAGCTGCAATTTCTTTTAAAACAACTGGTCTTTGTGTATGAATAAAACCAGAACCTCCAAAATCGATGCTGTCAGTATCAAATATTACTTCATATTCACCTAAGTAAGGCACACCAATACGATGGCTATAGTATACTAATGGAGTATAATTACAAATAAATATCAAAGTTTCCTTCTTGTTATCTGTTTTTCTCATGAATGTAAAAATACTTTCATCTGCATTTCTAGCATCTATCCATTGATACCCCTTTGGATTGAAATCATACTTCCATAATGCTGGATGATCTTTATAAAATTGATTAATTGTTTTTACATAATTTTGAATTTTACTATGAGTCTCATATTTATCAACTAAATCCCACTCTAACCCTTCATAAAATCTCCATTCAATAAATTCTGCTAATTCAGTACCCATGAACATTAATTTTTTACCTGGGTGACCTATCATATGTGCTATATATAATCTTAATTGAGCAAATTTATTCCAATAATCTCCCCACATTTTATTTAGGAAAGATCCTTTTCCATGAACAACTTCATCATGTGATATTGATAATATAAAATGTTCAGAGTAATTATAATCCATAGAAAAAGTCATTTTACCATGATGATACTTTCTATACAGTGGATCTTCTTTCATATATTCCAATGTATCATTCATCCATCCCATGTTCCATTTAAAGTCAAAACCTAATCCATCATATTGAATAGGTTGTGATATTTTAGGCCACGCTGTAGATTCTTCAGCAATCATCATTACTGTAGGAAATTCTTTTTTCACAGCACTATTAAGTTCTTTTAAGAATTCAATAGCTTCTAAATTACCATTTCCACCATATTTATTAGGAATCCATTCTCCACCTTGTCTACCATAATCTAAATAAAGAATATTTGATACTGCATCTACTCTCAATCCATCTATATGATATTCATGCAACCAATATACTGCATTTGATATAAGAAAACTTTTTACTTCAGGTTTACCTAAATCGAAATTATATGTTCCCCAGCCTGCATTATTAGCTTTCCACTCATCTTTATATTCATAAGTTGGGGTTCCATCAAATTTGTATAATCCATGAATATCTTTACAAAAATGTCCTGGAACCCAATCTAATATTACTCCTATATTTTCTTTGTGTAAGCAATCTATTAAATACTTAAAATCATCAACATTTCCATATCTACTTGTTACTGAATAATAGCCTGTAGTTTGATATCCCCATGAAGCATCTAAAGGATGTTCCATTATAGGCATCAATTCTATATGTGTATATCCCATTTCACTAAGATACTTAGGTAATTCCCCTGCTAGCTCTCTATAAGTTTTAAACTCTTCTCCATCTCTTTTCCATGAACCTAAATGTACTTCATATATATTAATTGGAGCATCATACATTTTAAATTTCTTTCTCTTAGTCATCCAACTTCTATCATTCCATTTATATTGTATCTTACTAGAAATAATAGATGCTGTAGCTGGCCTTACTTCTGAAGTAACTGCATATGGATCTGCTTTAAATACTTTATTTCCAGCTTTATCTTCAATTACATACTTATATTTAGTACCTGGCTCTACACCTTCAATAAAAATACTCCATATTCCTCTTTCTGTTATTTTTTCCATTTTATATTCATCTTCTATTGCAAAATTACAAAAATCTCCTGAAACATAAACATTTATTGCATTTGGAGCCCATGTTGTAAATCTAATTCCCTTTTTTCTTTTCTCAGTTACCTGATGCGAACCCATAAATGCATAACTTGTATAATTTTTTCCTTCATGAAATAAATATGTGTTTAAATCAGTTATTTGAGATTTATAACTCTTTTTTTTACTTAAATTATTCTTCACAGAATTTACGCTCTTTTGAATATCATCAAAGTTCTCCTCAACTTCTGCTTTTAGTTTCGTAGCTTCTTGTCTCATGTAATCCCCCCTTTTATAAATGTGTAACTTCAATATATATATTTGTAATTTATGTAAATAATTGTATCATTCATACTCCCTTTCATTCAATATATTTTAACCGACATTAATCTATATATTAATGCAAGTTATACAATTGCATGTTTATTCTCATTTTCAATATTATTAGAATTATGTCGCTTATTGATTGTTTTTTTTCTTTATTGTAATAAAAAATATTATTTGTTGAAATCTTTACAATTTAACAAATAATACTTCAAATTTATTAGATATTTATTAAAAAAATTTTTATAAACTTATCCACTTTTTATTTTAACTTATCAACAAAAGAAGATATTTTTTCTATTTTTTTGTTGATTATTTTAATACTCAGAAGTTGAATTTTAAGTATTTCTTTACACACTAGTAAACTTTAAATAATAATATAGCTTTAATATTCCATTTTTATTATTTTAACATCTATTTTCAATTATAAATTATCACTTTCTTTTTTTGTAAGCAAAAAAGACTTAAAGCAAATGCTTTAAGTCTTACTAACCTGGCAACGTTCTACTCTCCCACACAGTCCCCCGTGCAGTACCAT
>NZ_MNRT01000007.1:0-20866 GCF_001916075.1 Clostridium sp. 29_15 | reverse complement strand
CACATTCTTTTTGAAGTTTTTCATAACGATATTATATGCAAAAAAGGGAATTCAAATACGAATTCCCTTTTTTCAAATATTATTTTGATACAGCCCCTTAATTGATTTTTTAAATATTATTCTAACTCCATTAATGAATTTATTCCAAAATTCATAATTCAATATTAACTAATGTTTTCATTAGAAAACTCATAATCAATATATTCTTCATTAATATTTTGTATTTCCTTTAATATATTAATCCAATATGCATGTTTTATTATCTTATCAGCTCTAGAATCTTCGTCTAAATTTGAGCAATTTTCATTATAAAAACTTATGTAATATTCATTTAATTTTTCTGCCATTTCTTTTAGCACACTAACTTCCTCTAACTTATCATCATTAATTTTCATACTTTCAGTTTTTTCACTTAAATTGCTTTTAATATAACTATAAATAACCTCTTCTATTTGCCAATATATGCCATTAATATTTTTATTTTCAATGGATACATTTTTATTGCTGGTTTTTATATTAGGGTTATCTCTATATTCTAAGTAGTATTCCAATAGATCTATTTCAGCATTAGCAATAGCTGAATAATTTTTATACAGTTTTAATAGTTCCTCATTACTAATATTCCTAGCCTTAATACATTTATCTAAAATACTAAGCACACTTTCATTTTTTATCCTTATCTCTTCAATATTTCCATAACAAGTCAATTCAATGGTTCTTTTATATCTTTTGTTTACTATAACTTGATAGCAATTTAGGAAAAAGCTTATAAATAAAATAGTCAATATTGCTATAAAACATTTATCCTTTTTAGTTATCTTATCTTTCATAGTACACCCCCATCAATATTATATCATAAATATTTAATGCTAGGTCCCAATAGAAAAAACTACATAAATAATCATTCTCATCAGTGCTCTTATTTTGACATCAACATGAGAATAAACTTTTTATATTAATCAATATGAATACTTATTATCATGTTAATGTCTTATGAATACTTCATTTACTTTATTTCCTTCATAACCATATTAAGAAGATTCATCTCTGATCTTGACCCATAAATATCTTTATCTACTAATATGCATGGTACTCCTCTATCATTGGATATCTTACTCAAATAATCATACTTGTGCATTACTTGTGGTGCTATAACTGCTAGATTGCATCCCTTTTCTATTTCCTTTTCAAACTCACGTATACCTACAGCAAGAATATCCATATCAATATCTTCTTTCTTAGCTTGTTTCTTTAATGAACTAATAACTATAGCACTAGCTAAACCTTGAACACAAACAAATAATACCTTCATTCTAAACTCCTCCTTAAACTTTTTCTGAAAACATTTACTGACATAAAAAAAATATATAGAAATAATAAACTACGTAATATGTAGTTTATTATTTTCTTCATCTACTTCTTTATATATAATCTTATATAATTTAATCATTCTTTCTACCAAAGTAATTACTTCCATTGTAATCATAAAATGATCCTGTGCATGATTATATTTTTATTGTATTTTATTTATTATCAATATTTTAGTTGTCTTTATACCTTTCCAAATCTTTTTTCGTTATATCAAGAAGATTATTTAATTCCCAAACTTCTCCCTCTTCTATAAGCCTATTTAAAAGAACTTCATACCTAGTAGCTTCAGCAACCTTACCTAAGGATATTAATGTTAAAATATTATTCATAATAGACGAAATAATATCTGATTTAACTTCAAATAATTTTTGTGCATCTTTTATTTCATCCTTTATCTCAAGCATTTGTTGGTCTAATTCAAAGGCTGCATCAGCAGCTTTCTTAAGCTTAACCTTTATTTCCTCTGGTATATGCTGCTTATATTTATAATTTAATGAATGTTCTGCCGTTGCCCAAAAGTTCATTGCTAATGTCCTTATTTGAAATTCAGCCAATATATCCTTTGCCCCATCAACCATATTAACTGTATACTTAATAATTACATGATAACTTCTATATCCACTTGACTTAACATTACTTACATAATCCTTTTCGTAAAGTATTTGCATATCTTTTCTTACTCTTAAAAGCTCCACCACTTTATCTATATCATCAACAAACTGGCACATAATTCTTATACCAGCTATATCCTCCATCTCTTGTTCCAGCCTATCTAAAGGAATTTCAAACTTATTAGCCTTTTCTAATATACTTGATACTTCCTTAACTCTTCCTGTTACAAATTCAATTGGTGAATATTCATTTCTTCTTCTATACTCTTTTCTTATGCTTCTTAACTTCACCTTTAATTCATCAACAGCTTGTTCATAAGCCATTAAAAAATTCTTCCAATTTTGAATAGCCATTCTTTTTATCACCCTTATTTATCGTTTACTATAAAATAAAAACTTTTGTAAATTTCATGTTACTTCATTACTATTATAACAAAATTTCACTATCTTTGTTTAAAAATTGTTTTTTAAAATAATTTCTTATTCTCTATTTAAAATAAAAATACCTCAAAATAACCTATTTTATTTTGAGATATCCCCATTACTTATAAAATTCTTACTGGATTAAAATCAATAAAATCACAAGAAGTCATAATATATTCTATCTCATTTATTATTCCAGTTTTTGCTTTAAATCTTCCTAATCCATGTAAATGTCCATAAATAACTTTTTCTACATTATATTCTTTAAAAATCTTCATAAATTCTGACTCTTCATAACCTTCATTAAATGGCGGATAATGAATCATAACAATTATTTTAGAATATCCTAATTTCTTTGCACTTTCTAAAGATAACCTTAATCTTATGGCTTCCCTAGCATATATTTTTGCATCTTTTTCTGTAAATTTCTCACTATCAGGCGATACCCATCCACGAGTTCCACAAATAGCATAATCATTATATGTATAAAAATTATTTTGAATAAACTTCATATTTTCATACATTGCATTTAACTTGCTTATGCTGCTCCACCAATAATCATGATTTCCTTTAGAAATTATCTTTTTTCCTGGAAGACTATCTATCCAGTCTAAATCAACCTTGCTATCTTCCGCTTTCATAGACCATGATATATCGCCTGCTATAAGTACAGTGTCTTCATCTGTAATCCTACTAATCCAATTTTCCTTTATCTTTTCGTCATGATTAAGCCATCTTTCTCCAAAGATATCCATAGGCTTATCAACATTTAAAGCTAAATGTAAGTCTGATATCGCATATAATGCCATCTTTTAACTTCAACCTCCTATAAAGAGCTATCTAATTCAGTAATATAAGCAATTATATGAGCTACAGCCTCATAAACTTCTGTTGGTATAGCATCTCCTACATCAACATTGCATAATAAATCTGTCAGTTCCTTATTAAAAACCACTGGAACTTCACTATCTTCTGCTTTTTCTAATATTTTATCTGCTATAATTCCCATTCCTACTGCAGTAACTATTGGTGCATTAGCTCCATCATAGTTTAAAGCTACAGCTTTCTTTCTATTTTGCACTATATTCCACCTACTATCTTATACTGTAATATCCACTGCCGCAATATTATTATCATTAAAAAATTCTCTACAAGACGATAGTTGAAGTTCTTCTGTCCTTTCAACAATTTCTATTTTAGTACTGAATCCTGATGATTCAACTATTTCTTTTAACTTCTCCTTTGAAATAACAAATAAATTCATAACACTTTTATCACATTTTAATTGCAAATCAATGTTCCTATTTTTTACATTTAAAAGAGCATCAACTGTGCCAAGCTTTACTGTTTTAACTGATATAGCCACCTTGAAATTACTGCTATCTATAGATTTTCCTTCTTTCCTATCATCCTTAATAATAAGCTTACATGGATATTCATTTTCCTTAAAATTTATTGGTACATCTAAGCAATAATATTGATCATTAATTTTATTGAATAACTTTAAATCATTTATACTATTTTTCATTATATTTAAAATTTGCGAAGAATTTTCGTCACTTTCTTTTAAATTAGAAATTATATTTCTTATGACCTCTTTAGCTCCTTCAGATTTTTCTGTAATATTTTTAGATAAATCCTTACTTATATTAAATATATTTTCTCTTATATCATTGGATTTTAACTCTTTTTCTTCACCTTTTTGTCTACTTTCTACACTATTAAATAAATTTTTTATAAAATTTATTTCTTTATCTTTAATTTCATCTTTATTAATTATAACTTCCAATAACTTTGCTTCAGCATCATTTAATCTTACTTCTTTTCCTGTATGTTTTAATATACTTTCCCTTAAAACTTCTTTATTAATATTAAGTTCAGACTTATTCTCATTAACCATGGACTTATTTTCATTTTTTAGTACTTTAATGATTTCTTTAACATCATCTTCCATAAAAAAATCACTTTTTGCACCATCATTAATTATATTATCCTTTGAACTTTCTTTTATTAATGTTGCTTGAATCGTTTTTCCTGTTGAGCTTTTTGATAATATGCTACTATTATTAATATTATTATCTGTAATATCTTTAATATCTTTTATATCATTAATATTCTTAATATCTTTAATATCTTTAATATCTTTGATATCATTAATATCATTAATATTCTTAATATCTTTAACTTCTTTCATATCATTAATGTCATTATTGCTATTATTCTTATAATCAATAACATCTTTTGAATATTCTTGCTTTAATGTTTTTTCTAAAATTTCTCTATTTAAAGTATTATCTTCAATTGCTATAGCATTACCTAATTTTTCATTAACCTCATTAATTACTTTTTCCATAGCATTTTCATTATTAAATAACTTATTAAAACTCTCTAAATTTTCTTTAGTAAATTCAATGTCATTTTCTAAGAATAGAAGTACTTCTTGTAAATTAGTCTTAGAAAAAGCTTCAAAGAATTCATAAAGCTTTTGTGATACATAAACTCCTTCTTTACTATTTGCTGCAATATCCCTACTATTTAAATAAGAATTTATAAAATTTTTTATTTCTACTGGATTATTATTCATCTTATCACTAAATTCCATTATGCTCTTTACAGTAGTAATATTTTCCCTAGTAAGAGGTATATTGTATTTCACCATAGCCTTAAGCATATTGTAATCTTCCTTCTTTAAACCTTCTTTCAAGATAAAGTTCATTATCTCATCAATACTTTCCTTGGCAATTTCTTCATTTATTACTTCCGTATTATTAGCAGTTAGCTTAAGAAACAACATATTATCTTTTAATTCTGCTACTTCAAAATTTAATAAGCCACCTTTTAAATCCACTTCACCTTGCAGTTCAGCTTCTATCTCCATTCCATTAGTTAATTTTATGGTAACCTTATTACTTTGGGAATCCTCCTTAATAACTCTTCCTTTTAAAGTATCTCCTTGATTAAATTCATAGCCTCCTCTAAAGCTCACCTTTTCTGTTGTTATATATTTTCCATAAGTAAATGTTGATATATTATTAATTTTTCACCCCTCCATTCATTATGGCTTAGCTAACCATATTTAAGTATCTAATTTAGTTATCGTAAAAAATATTATCTTCTAAACTTCTTATTTATATATTAAGTGAAATAATCCAACTATATAAAATAAAGGAGATAGATAAAATTTCTATCTCCTTTATTTATTGAATTATTGTACTTCTATTTTAGTGTAATTCTTCTTTCCTCTTTTAATTAAAGCAGATCCATCTTGAATATCTTCTTCTGTAAATATTCTTGCTACTTCTGTAACTTTTTCTCCATTTAATGAAAGACCACCTTGTTGGATTAATCTTCTTCCTTCAGCTTTTGATGGAACTATTTTAGTTTCAGCTATAATATCAAGAACTGTTTTACCAAAGCTTTCAGCACTTATAGTAACTGTTGGTACATTGCTCATATCTACTCCACCAGCAAATAATGCTTCTGCTGCTGATTTAGCTTTTGTTGCTTCTTCTTCTCCATGAACAAGTTTAGTTACTTCATAAGCAAGTACTGTCTTGGCTTTATTTATTTCAGAACCTTCTAAAGCACTTAATCTTCTTACTTCCTCCATTGGTAAGAATGTTAATAATGATAGGCATTTTTCAACATCTGCATCATCAACATTTCTCCAATATTGGAAGAATTCAAATGGAGATGTTTTTGCTGGATCTAACCATAAAGCTCCACCAACTGTTTTACCCATTTTTTGTCCTTGGCTATTTGTTAAAAGTGTACAAGTCATTGCCATAGATTGACCTTGAGCTTTTCTTCTAACAAGTTCAACACCAGCAATCATATTCGACCATTGATCATCTCCACCAAGTTCCATCTTACAGTTATATTTTTGATTTAATACATAGAAGTCATATCCTTGCATTAACATATAGTTAAATTCTAAGAATGAAAGTCCCTTTTCAAGTCTTTGCTTAAAGCATTCTGCACTTAACATTCTATTTACTGAGAAGTGTACTCCCACATCTCTTAAGAAATCTACATAATTTAAGTTTAATAACCAATCAGCATTGTTTACTAATATAGCCTTATCATCTGAAAAATCTATAAATCTTTCCATTTGCTTCTTAATGCATGAAACATTATGTTCAATTTGCTCTTTTGTAAGCATAGATCTCATATCTGTTTTTCCTGATGGATCTCCTACCATGGCAGTTCCACCACCAAGTAATGCTATTGGTCTATGACCTGCCTTTTGCATATGAGCCATAAACATCATTGCTATAAAGTGTCCAACATGTAAACTATCAGCTGTTGGATCAAAACCTATATAAAAAGTTATTTTTTCCTTTTCTAATAACTCTCTTGTCTCATCTTCATGTGTGAATTGCTTTATGTATCCACGTTCTAATAATTCATCTAAAACATTAGCCATCTTAACTTTACCTCCTACGTAAATCACTATATACAGTATATCTTATAACAACGTTTTTTATCAAGAAAATGTTATTTTAAAAAATGAAAGAGATCATTACTGACCTCTTTCATTTTTATGCTACATATTGTTTTATTCCTTCAGGCACCTCTTCACTGCCATTAATATTTATATTAATATATACATTTATTCCAAATCTATCAGTTAAATTGGCTATTCTTTTTATTAATTTGGCTGATTCTTTCATTGTACAATTGATTATATTAAATAACCCATCTACATATATATTTTCTATATCATAATTTGATGAGATTATACCACAAATCATGCCATAAAAATCATTACAATCTCTTACTTCATACTCCATCGTGTCAACAAATCTTATTGATCTATTTAGCTGTAACATTGGTCTTGAATCATCATCAATGTAAACTGAATCTCCCTTAGCTTCTAATTGTTGGTGGTTAGCTAATTCTATTAACCTTTTAGTCTTTCCAGAACCTCTCCTTGCACAAAAAACTTGTATCATTGGAACCACTCCTTATTTCTATGATTATTTATTAATGATGATTAAATCATCATTATAATTAACATTTAACAATATTAAAGCACTTACCTTACTTAAAATTATTATTCTCAATTTACTTTGCATTATTCACTAATTAATTCTATATATAAATGAAAAAATCGCCCATATTTATAACAACATTTTCTTCAGCTCTCTATAAATTTATACCTTCCTGTACTATATAATATTCAAAACATACTGAAAATGTTCCAACTATTTTTAAGTTTTTATGAAAATAAAATAACAATGCTGCATATCTATAATCACATTACTCTATAATAGACATGCAACAATTATATTAATGTATAATAACTCTATTCTTTCCAATACTTTTTGATTTATATAAAAGCCTATCTGCTTCCTTGATAACATCATCAATGTGATCTTCTGACTTGCTAAAACTTACACCAAAGCTCGCAGTTACCTTAATTATATCCTCTTCTATTATAATGCTATTATTAGCTATTTTTCTCCTTATATCATCAATCATATTATATATCTCTTCCTCATTTACCTGCTCATTATCAATATATAGTATGATTTCTTCTCCTCCATATCTTGCAGCAATATCTCTTTCCCTAATGTTATCCATAATTATCTGTGAAATATTTTTAATAACAATATCACCTACAGGATGTCCATATTCATCATTTATACTCTTAAAATTATCAATATCAATCATAACAATTGCATAATATTTTCTATCTCTACTACTCTTAGCTACTCTATTATAAAAATAATCTCTATTGTATAAACCTGTAAGATAATCAATTTTTGCTGCTAATTTTAATTTTCTATATAACTCTGCATTTTTAATAGCTACAGCTATCAAATTAGCCATTTTCTTAATATATTCTTGGTATTTATAACTAAAATATCCCTTTTCCGAATGTTCTAAAAATATATATCCAATAATCCTATCCCCTAATATTAAAGGAATCAGCATTATTGACTTAGAATTAGTGATATTATTCTTACTATTTTCATATTCCATATTAAAAATTGATACATCAATATAGTCATATAGGTAAATATACTTTTCTTCTAATACCTTCATACTAAACTTATTATTTGATACTTTAGCTACATATTTATCATTTTCTATTAAATATATGGTGCTATAATCAATTTTTAGTGCGGATATTATAATATATTTACTTCTTTAAAAAAATCCGATTTGCTTACAATACTATTTATATAAAATTCAACTTCAACTATATTCTCTAATATTTTAACTTTTTTATCCATTTCATCCTTATATAGCTTAAATTTTTCATTTATATCATCATATGCCTTAATAGTATTATTCATTTTAAACCTCTCAATAATTAACATAAAAAAATTAAAAGCTACATTAAAAAATATAGATAATATAATAGTAATATTATCTATATTTTAATTTAACTTAATATAATTTTACCCTTTCTTAGTAAAAATATCAAGTTTTTTACTTTTTATTTTATTTTTCATCTTTTTCTTTAATATTTATAAAGCATTTTTTGATAATCCAGTTCCATTTATGTTTACTTTTGTATTTACCTCAAAATCACAAATACTTAAAGGGTCATCAATAGATTCTTTTCCATAATAAATTTCCTTCATTCTATAAACATTAAATATATCTATGCCCTTTTCTTTATACTTATTAAACAATTGAGTTATATAACTATTAATATATTCTTCTTCATTAACTTTTATATAATTTATAAATTCACTATCTACAATAGCCTCTCCTTGAATATCTGAAATTTCCAAATCAACCTCAATATTTTTTACCAAAGTAAATTTATTATTATCAAATCTCAACATACTATCTTCAGAACTTGATAAAACATCTAAACTTATAAAATCAGTGTCCGTATTAGGATTACCAATTTCAAATGTACCTTCATAGACACTTCCCATCATAAGTTCATATAATAATGTATCTTCCTGATCCAACCTTTCAACAAGTACATTGTCTTTTAATATACCAGAACCATTTATTTGAACTTTTTGGTCTAAAACATCCTTCTTTAAATTTACTGCTGGAAGTAACAATGTATTATCTCCCATAAGTCTATTGCTTAAATAATAATTTACATTAGCTTGAAGTGAAAGACTATTAAATGGTTTTTTATTCATTATATCATTTAAATACATACCTAAGAATTCATCATCACCAGACGTAGCTTTAAGCAATTCTTCAACATCTCCATAATAAATAAATGCACTAGGCTTTATTTGCATTTCACCATAATTATTTATTAAATCTAAATATTTTTTAATTCCTACTTTAGCTGCCTTCTCTGTAAATATATATGCTTTTACTTGACTATAATTTAGCTTAGCACTGGAGAAATTATCAATTTTCTCTAAAGCATCTTCTGTAGTTTTTCCTACACCTTTAAAAATAAGCCTTCTACCTTTATCAGAACTTTCATTAGTACTTCTATAAGGCTTAATACAATCTAGATATACTATCACCTGACTCAAATCATCTGTATCAAAAATCATACTTGTTGCAAAAGTTACCTTGTTTATATCCCTATAATTAAAACAACCTGTTAAAGTTAATGGAATAAGTAAGATGATAAGTATTTTGAATATTTTATTTCTTTTTGCCATCTTTATCACATCCTACTCCAATTATTTTTCTTGATATCCTATTTAAACTTCCTCTAAACAATATATCTTTGAATCTATATTCACTTAAGCTTCCTAATGGGAATAGGAATGGATATCCTACAGAATCTAACTCACATATCTGAGTCATAAAAATAAGCGAAGCTGAAAGGAATCCTGGAAGTCCAAGCAATGCTGAAAAACAAACAATAACTATTGACCAAAATGATACTGCTCCATAAAGTTTTGGTATTAGAAAATAACATAATGTGCTTATAGCTACTACAATTATGGTAATTCTTGATGCTACTCCAGCACCAACTGCTGCATCTCCTAAAATTAATGCTGATACAATGCTCATAGCACTTCCAATGGCCTTTGGCAATCTTATTCCTGCTTCTTTTATAAATTGAAAAGCAAGCATCATTATTATTACTTCAACAAAAGTTGGTAAAGGAACTCCAGCCCTTGATACAGCAAGCCTAAATATAAATAATGTAGGTATCATAGAGAAATGATGAGTTATTACTGCTACATATAATCCTGGTAGGAATGAAGCTATAAAAAAGGCAATCCATCTTAATACCCTATTAAAATTAGTAAAATATTTATTTACATAATAATCATCTGGCATTTGAAAATTTTCCATAAAAAAATAAGGTACAGTTATTACAAATGATGTGCCATCAACAATAATGGCTACCCTTCCTTCTAAGATTTTTGCACAAACTTCATCAGGTTTTTCTGTATATCCTACTGTATCAAAAAATGAATTTTCTTTCTTTAAGTTACATTCAATATAATTAGAATCTAGTACAAATCTTAAATCTAAACTTTTAACTTTTTTTCTTATATCCTCTAGTACATTTTCATCTACAATTCCTTTTATATATGTTATGGCTACAGCTGTTTGAGATTTTTCTCCAACATATACAGCTTCAAATTTCAAATCTGGATTTTTAAGCCTTCTTCTTATCAAAGCAACATTATCTACTATGAGCTCATTAAATCCCTCTCTTGGTCCCTTCAATACAGATTCAGTATCAGGTATTCCAATTCCCCTTCTTACCATGTTCTTTACTTCACTGTATATTATCTCTTCATAATCATTTAATACTAATATTACATCTCCGCTTAAAACATGAAATATTGCATCATCTACATCCTTGGCTATACCAGTCATATTCATATCTAAAACTTTATCTATTAAATCTTTTGGAGTACTAATACCTTCTTCTCCCTTAAGTTCTCCAAAACCTCTAAGAGGAAGTATCATATACTCCATCATCCATTGACTATTACATAAATCATCAATAAATACCACTGTCCCATTTCCAAGTATAGTAGATAACTCTCTAAACTTAACATCAAAGCAGTCTTTAAACCTTTCCTTTAAATAATCGATATTTTTATTCATAATTCATCACCTAAGAATATTATTCCTCCCATAGTGTTTAATATTCATTTTTTTGAGAATACTATTTTAGAATACTAAAATATATACGAGGTGGAGAGATGAATGAAAATAAAATATCAACAAAACACTATATAATTTTTATATATGCAGTAACCTTTGTAAGTCTTAAAATTTACTGTTCACAATTTATTACCATAGGGGAAAGAGATACTTGGATATGCTTAATTGCAGCATTTATATTATTAATTGGCATTGCTACTTATCTATTAGATATAATAGCAAGAAAAGGAAACTACAATATAAATAATATTTTCACCATCGGTCTATCTAAAACTATGGGAAATATTCTACTTTTCTTATTTGCTATAGGATTATTTTTATCTTCATTGGAAGCAGCTATGGTAGAAGCTAATTGCATTAAAACCTGCTTTTTCCTACCTACTCCTCAATGGTATATACTTTTATTTTTCCTATTACCTTCATTATTTTTAATAAGGAAGAAGGTTCGTACAATATTAATTTTCACTACGATAAATATTATTTCTTTTATAGTAAACTGTTTAATATTAAGCATATTTTCTGAGCCTTATAAAAACACTAAGTATATCCTTCCGGTTTTTACAAACAATTTAACAATAGGAAACTATTTTAATTGTATTCTACTTTTATTAGGATGCATTTCATCATTTGCTATTTCACTACCATATTTGAAGCATCTTACAAAAGCAGATAATTTAAAAAAACATAGCCTTATTGCCTTATGCACTATAGCCTTATACTCTATATATTCAATAATAGGTATTATTTCTTGCTTTGGACCATCTAGAGCCGCTAATTTATTTTATCCTGAATATACCATGAGTCAGCGCATTCAATTAGGTGGATTCATTGATTTTGGTGAATTATTTTTCTTAATGGAAGCTATAGTAGGATTATTTTTAAAATATCTTTTAAGTACATATGGAATATATATTATTTATAAAAAATATATTAAAAATGACAAAATATATATTGCTACATATTCTATAATTATTTTTATTTTAGCTTCACTTTTCTCAAAAAATAATTATATTTTATTTAATATTTTGAAATACTATAATTATAGCAATCTATTCTTCTTTATATTGATTCCATTGATAGCTTTTACAGCTTTTTCAATGAAATCTTCAAAAAAGGCATAATTATTTCCAACAAACAATTCAATTGCATTTTTGGAAATATATGTATATAATAATATTATAAATGAAATTTAGTAGGATTTTATATGATCATTAGAAAGTACCCCTTCATCTTTAAAGGGTTATGTATCAAGTGTCAATAAGCCCTATAAATTTTGAGGAGGTTAAAAATGGAAGATAAAAAAATTACTTGTAAGGACTGCGGAAAAGAATTTATTTTTACTGTAGGAGAACAAGAATTTTACAAAGAAAAAGGATTTGAAAATGATCCTGTTCGTTGCCCAGAATGCAGAAAAGCAAGAAAAACTCAAAAAATGAACAGAGATAAGAAATACTAGATAAAAGGCAGCCCTTAGGCTGCTTTTTCTATTATTTATTTAAATCGTTGACATAAATTTTTCCTACTTCTATAATTAAACTAATATGTAATTACGTAAAATATGAAAAGAGGTGTTTTTTTTGGAAAATACAACAGAAAATAAAAAAGTTATATTTAGTGGTGTTCAGCCATCAGGTAACTTAACAATCGGAAACTACTTAGGAGCTCTTAAAAATTGGGTTAAGCTACAAGATGAATATGACTGTTATTATTGTGTTGTTGATTTACATGCAATAACTGTAAAACAAGAACCTAAAGATTTAAGAAGAAGAACTCTTGAAGTTTTAGCTATATATTTAGCAGCTGGAATCGATCCAGCTAAAAATACATTATTCATTCAGTCACATGTTCCTGCCCATAGTGAAGCTTGCTGGTTATTAAATTGCTCTACTTACATGGGTGAGCTTAGCAGAATGACTCAATATAAAGATAAATCTAAAAAAATGGGAGAATCTATCGGTGTTGGTCTATTTACATATCCAGTACTTATGGCTTGTGATATTCTTTTATATAATACTGATTTAGTACCTGTAGGGCAAGATCAAAAACAACATTTAGAACTTGCAAGAACTCTAGCTTCAAGATTTAATACAACTTACAGCGATACATTTAAAGTACCAGAACCTTATATTCCAAAGACTGGTGCTAAAATAATGAGTCTTCAAGAACCAACTAAGAAAATGTCTAAATCTGATGAAAACCCTAATTCATACATCTTGATTATGGATTCACCAGACGTTATTAGAAAAAAGATTGCTAGAGCTGTTACTGATAGCATAGGTGTAATAAATTACACTGAAGAACAACCTGGTGTTAAAAATCTTATAGATATTATCTGTGCTATTGAAAATGTTACTCCAGATGAAGTTGTAGCTAGATATGTAGGAAAAGGATATGCTGATTTAAAGAAAGATACCGCAGAAGTTATCATCAATGAATTAGCTCCAATTCAAGAAAAGTTTAACGAGCTTATGAGTGATAAGAAAGCTTTAGAAGCAATTTACAAAGAAGGTGCTGAAAAAGCTAATTACGTTTCTATGAAACTTCTTAGAAAGATGCAAAAAAAGATTGGTTTAATTCCTCGTTAGAATTAAAAAATATAGGGTGTGTTAGACTGTTTAAAAACAATCTAATATACCCTATATTCACTTTATAAAAGCTAATTATTATCTAAACTTCTTCTTTTATAATATAAATAGGTCTCTTCTTAGTTTCAACATATACCTTTGCTAAATATTGCCCTACAATTCCTGTACAAAACAATTGAATTCCTCCAATAAAAAACATTGCCAATATTAACAATGATAATTCACCAACTTTTTGTGAAAAAAATAAAATCTTTATAATAAATATACAAATCATAATCATTGATACCACAATAAATAAGCTACCTGCTATTGTTGCTATACTTAAAGGTATAGTTGAAAAGGCCATAATTCCATTAATGGCATAAGTAAACAGTTTTATAAATGACCACTTACTTTCTCCTATAATCCTATTTTTATTTTCATACTCAATCCATTTAGTTTTAAACCCAACCCAACTAAACATCTCTTTGGAAAATCTATTAAATTCATTCATACCAAGCACTGCTTCAGCTACTTGCCTTGTTATCATTCTAAAATCTCTTGCACCATCTACAATATTATTTTTAGATATCCTTCTAATAATCTTATAAAATTGCCTTGCAAAACAAGAGCGTATTATAGGCTCTCCTTTCCTATTTACTCTCCTTGCTACAACAGCATCATATCTTTTAACTTTTATAAAATAAAACATCTCTTGCAATAATATTGGCGGATCTTGCAGATCTACATCCATCATAGCTATGTAATTGCCACTTGCTTTATTTAAACCAGCATATAGCGCAGCTTCTTTTCCAAAATTTCTTGAAAACGAAATATAACTACAACATTCATCTCCATCGGCTATCTTTTTAATTTCATTTAACGTATTATCACTAGATCCATCATCAATAAATATTACTTGAAATTCAACATCTTTCATACAACTATAAATTTTGCAAAATTCCTTATAAAATAAAAGTATGGCTTTTTCTTCATTATAACAAGGAACTATCACAGAAAGCTTATCCATATAACTACACTCATTTCATAATTTAATACTTTTAACATATATTGATTTTTTTAACATATACAATTTAATTATATCCTTTTTATAACAAAAAGGATATATAAAAACTTTTTATAGTCTTTATATATCCTTCTATAATTATTTATTTTCCCATGGCTTTGTTTCTAAATATTTAATAAAATCATCTCTTAACTCTTCTCTCTTAAGAGCCATTTCCACAGTTGCTTGCAAGAAACCTAATTTATCTCCTACATCATATCTTCTTCCATCAAAATTGTAAGCATACATAGCTTCATTTTCCACTAAAGTTTTTAAAGCATCTGTTAATTGAATTTCTCCACCTTTTCCTGGTTTAGTATTTTCTAATATTTCAAATATCTTAGGAGTTATTATATATCTTCCTAAAATAGCTACATTACTCGGTGCTTCTTCTATTGAAGGTTTTTCTACTAAATCTTTTACTTTGTATACTTTATCTTCAATATGTATACCATTTACTATTCCATATTTATTTACATTTTCAGGTATTACTTCTTGTACACCTAAAATTGTTGTCTTATACTCATCATAACAATCCATAAGTTGCTTTAAACATGGGACATCATTATCCACCACATCATCACCTAACATTACAGCAAATGGTTCATCCCCTACAAAAGATTTAGCACAATGTATTGCATGCCCTAATCCTTTAGGTTCCTTTTGTCTTATATAGTGAATATCCACCATATCAGAAATATTTCTAACCATTTCAAGCATTTTTATCTTACCATTCTTTTCAAGTTCTAATTCTAATTCTACAGATTTATCAAAATGATCTTCAATAGATTTTTTATTTCTTCCTGTAATTATTAATATTTCTTCTATTCCAGATGCTACAGCTTCTTCAATAATATATTGAATAGTTGGTTTATCAACTATTGGTAACATTTCCTTTGGTTGTGCCTTAGTTGCTGGCAAAAATCTTGTACCTAACCCAGCTGCTGGAATAATCGCTTTCCTTACTTTCATTACTAATACCTCTCTAACAATTAAAATATCCTATTAATTAATAATAGCATAATAAAATATTATTTCAATAATTATTCCTCATATCATCTTTACTTAATTATAATTTATAGTTATATTGTATATAGTGCATGTTTACAGTTTTCTAATATAGTCAATACTTAAAATACTTTAGAATGAAAACTATTATTTAATAATAAAATCACATATAATTAACTTATTGTGGAAGGAGCTCATTATGACTTTTTTGTCAGTTATACTTATTGCTTTTCTTATGGGTATTTCTTACTATCTATATAGAAAAAATATAATAAATAAAAATTTATTTACTATTACTTCTATTTTTATTGGAATATATTCACTTATTACCATATTAATTTATTACAATAACATTAATTCTGGATTTAAATATGGAATCTTATTTGGAGATGTGGCTGGTTCTTATTTTTGTGATGAAGAAAGATACTTTTTTGAATCTGCTTTGCTAAGTGAACATTTAAAAAATGGTGAATTATTAGATCTTTTAAAAGGTTCATTTCCAGCCTATGAATATATAACTGGTGCAGATATTCCTGGTTTTGGATACAAAAACATATTTGTAATCTTTTTAGCATTACTTAGATTTGTAGGAATTAATAGTGTAGTTGATTTAATACTTATAAAATTAATTGCATACATACCAACAAGTATATATTTATACAAGTTAGCACGAATATATTTAGATGAAAAAAAATCCTTGATAACTGTATCAATTTTTAGTTTATTACCTGGCTATATACTTACTAATACAATATTAATGAGAGATAATATTATTTTAATGCTTTTAATAATAATTCTATATTATTCATTAAAAAAGCCTCTTAATTATAAAAAATTATTATTATTTTTACTATTAATATTTCCTATTAGAGGATATTTGCCATTGATATTACCAGTAGTATTAATATTTTGTTATAAAAATGATAAAAAAATTATTACAATTAAAGATATACTTTATTTTTTAATAATTATACTAACTTTATTATTCTTCTCCAATTTTAAGTTTAATAATGGTGAGCTTATGTTCTTAGGCTTTAATGATGGTCAAATGTCTAATCTACAAATAGCATTAAAAAATTTATATGGAAGTGGAATTACCTTTGTAATTAATATATTTGTTCAAACATTTATTCATATAGTTGTTGATCCTATTTTCCCTGAGTTCTTAAAATCTGGATCATTATATCTAATACTATTTTCTTTAGGAAATATTGTAGGTACTATCTTAACAATTGTATTTGCCATAAAGCTTTTAATAAGTATATTTGTAAATAAAAATAATTCATTAACTTATTTATTTAAATTTTCAATATATTTCACATTATTATGCGGCTTACTAGTATTATGTAAGGATTCGTTTATAATCAACCGAGTTGCTTTAATGTGGCTTCCACTATACATAATAATATTATTGCTACCAATTAACTTTAAATTTTGCAAAACATTAAATAAAAAGCAGCTACATAAATCGTAGCTGCTTTTCTTTAATGTTTTATAAGTTTTATTTCAATAGCTTCCATTCTTTTACCTTGTCCAGTTGTTCCTGCAATTTGTCCTCCAGTTGTCCAATTTGTCCAACCATAGTCTTCTCCACGAACTCTATACATAACATCATAATCTGGAGCATTAACTAATTCAATAATTATTGCTTCTACTCTTCTAGATTGACCAGTTGTTCCAGACATAGTACCATTATATACCCAATCTTGACTCCACATAGTATCTGCAAGATGTGTTTTATATCTTATACTTGCACCTTCTGGTAAATCAGGAGCTATTATTTCAATTGCTTCAATTCTTCTATATTGGTTTACCGTACCTGACATTTGTCCATTATAACGCCAATCTTGCCACATAGTATCTGCAAGATGTGTTCTATATTTAATGGTAGACTCTCCCTTAACTATTCTTATTTGAATAGCTTCAATCCTTTTCCATTCATTAATAGTTCCAGCTGTTTCTCCTTCATTTACCCATCTCATCCAACCATAATCTTGAACAAGAACTCTATATTGAAGATAATATCCTTCTGGCATTCCTTCAGTAACTATTTCAATCGCTTCAATACGCTTACTTTGACCTGTTGTACCTGCAACTTGTCCATCACTAGCCCACTCTTGCCAATTATAGCCTTCACCACGAACTCTATACTTAACAGATGCACCATTATATCCTTGAAGAGAAATCCTTATAGCTTCCATTCTTAAATACTCATTTACAGTTCCAGCAACTTCATCTTCATACTTTTCTGGAAGCCACATATATTTAGCAGAATGTGCTTGATATGTTATTCCTGGCTTTTCATCTTTAGAAGAAGCATTTTTACCAGTGTTAATTAGTTTTACATTAGATGTTTTAATATATCCTCTATTATTCCAATCATAATTTTCACTAAATTCACTACCTCCACTTGAAGATAAAGGCGTAGTTCTTTCAGGATATACTTCGTAACATACATCTTGTCCAATTACATGAGTTTTTGTTGTAGTTAATACTACAGGAACTCCTACAAATGTAACATAATAATCCATCGAATTAGAAACATTATACAATAAGTTGTTATTTCTATCTACAACTTTTCCAGATGCTGAATAAATTGCTAACTGATTATAATTATAATCATTCAATGAATTAATATTATTTCCACTTAAATATTTATCTGCTGAAAAAGCATAAGATGCTGCTTTTTCTCCCCAAAATGGATCAGAAGCATATTTAACATTAGCTCCCATATACTTATTTCCAACAAATCCACCATAATATCTAAAATCTTGAGGATCACTATATCCAGAAGAAATCCAATATTTAGCAAATTCATTTATACAGTGTTCTACTGAATTAAATCTACTTGCATCATCTGGATTAGAATCTACTGCATTTAAACCAAATAAATTATTTCTATTTTGAGCATAACTAGATAATCCCCATGCTGATTCATTTATTGCAATACCTAATATAAGAAGAGCATTTACTCCATAAGTATTTTGGGCATTAATTAAATATTGCCCTATCCCTCTTAATTTACTGTTATTTGCAGGATCAGGACCACCCTCTTTTACTGCGATGGCAATCTCTCGTCCTATAATTGTGAAAATTTTTCCTTTTGCCGCATCATTTTTCTCTTTTTTATGCTTAATATTGGCAAATTTGGAATGTCCTGACATATTAGTTCCTCTTTTCTATTAAAATTTCATTAGTTTATTTTATCATTTTTTCAGGTTCCTGACAAGGCTTATCTACGGACTCTTTCGTATCTTCGAAGAGTTTTGTGACAGAAACTTTTTGGATGATCTTATTTTCAACGGTAAGCACTTTGAAGCAGTAACCGTTTGTTTCTACGACGATCCGGTCATCTTCACTTGGTATCTTATCGATCTTAGAGATCAGAAAACCGTTTAAGGTTTCATAGGTATCTTCTTCATCTACGGTAATATCTAGTGCTTTTGCCACATCTTCAAAATCAGCCATACCATTGATCAGAAAACTGCCATCCGGCTGCTTTTGTATCATATGTTCATCTTCATCATGTTCATCTAAGATATTACCGACGATCTCCTCTAAAATATCTTCCATTGCAACGATTCCGGCTGTCTGTCCATATTCGTCTACAACGATGACCATATGGTTTTTCTCCGACTGCATTTCCTTGAATAATGTATTGATATTTCTGGTTTCCGGAATAAATTCTGCTTTCCGGATCAAAAAAGAAATATCTTTGATCTGCCTGTCGTAATATTCCTGATGTGTGCAGATCTGTAATGCTTCTTTGATATGCAGCACACCAATAATATTATCGATATCATCTATGTATACAGGAAATCGTGAGTTTCGGCTTTGTATCATAAAATCCATAGCTTCGGAAAAAGTCATGCTGCCGTCTAAGGCGATGATATTTTTCCGGTGTGTCATAATATCTTTTGCTTCTTTATCGCCAAATTCAAAGATATTATGGATCATCTCAGCCTCGCTTGCTAATAACACGCCCTGCTCGTGTCCTTCATTGACCATTGAGATGATCTCTTCTTCTGTTACATCATCTAAATTTTCATTTGGATCAACACCACAGATGCGGACAAAGATATCACCCAGAAATTCGAGGACTTTAACAAACGGCAGGCTGATCATGGTCAGAAAATGCATAAGCCTGCACAATCCGATTCCCCAGCTCTCAGCCTTTTTAGCGGCTATTTTTGTCGGAGCGTAAATACCTGCCATCACAACGATCAGCCAGTAACAGACAAACATAATGATGCGGTTTACACTGTGAAAAGCAGAAATGATATAGGCTCCTGCAAAAAATGTCAGACCTGTTATAAAAAACTGGATCATATGTATGCTGCCTGCCGGTTCATCTGACAGGCGAAGCAGTAATAAAGCCTTCTGGTTTTCTTCTTTTGCCAGCTTTTCTAACGAATTTTCATTCTGATTTTCCAGAGCTGCCAGAAAACCATAAAATATGGCATGTAATACCACAAGTAACAATAATACTCCAAATCCTATATAATAAGGACTCCCACCATCTTCCATAAAAATCTCCTTTATCTTTTCTTTGTATCCTGAAATTTGTTACAAACATTTGAAATATACCATTATCCGGTGTTTTCGTCAAGTTATGTAAGCAATTCCAGACTCACTTCTAATGCCTTGTCAACTTTAAAGAGCATGTTACTGTCTAAATGACAGACTTTGTCTTTTAAGCGTGTTTTATCGATTGTCCGAAGCTGTTCAAGCAGGATCACAGAATCTTT